>NZ_JBFTLD010000151.1:0-15367 GCF_056396265.1 Allobosea sp. 05T422_2
CGCCGGCACCTGGATGCGGCCAAGCTCCACGATCGCCTGGGCCATGGCATACATCGGGTTGACGATGCCGAAGGCCTGGAAGCTGTGCCCGCCCGGCCCCTTGAACCTGACGGAATAGCGCTTCGAGCCGACGCCGCCGACGACGACCTTCTCCACCTGCGGACTGTCGACGGTGATGAAGGCTGCGATCTTGTCGCGATACCGGCCCTTGCTGAAGAGATGGCGGACGCCGCGCAGGTCGCCGAGCCCTTCCTCGCCGACATCGCCCACGAACAGGATATCATTGCGGGTCCGGACGCCGGCGGCGTCCATCGCGCGCACGAAGGCCAGGAGCACGGCAAGGCTGCGGGTGTCGTCGCCCACGCCCGGCGCATAGAGCTTCGTGCCCTCGCGGCGCACGGTGACATCGGTTCCCTCAGGGAAAACCGTATCGAGATGCGCGGCGACCACGATCAATCCGCCGTTGCCGGTGCCGCGCCGGAGGCCCATCACATTGCCGATCTCGTCCTGCTCGACATCCTCCAGGCCATGCGCCTGCAGCATCTCCAGATAGGCGGCGGCGCGCTTCTCCTCCTTGAAGGGGGGCGCGGGAATCTCGGTCAGCGTGATGATGTCGGCAATGGTGCGGTCATGCTCGGCCTCGAGCACCCTGACCGCCTCCTTGAAGGCCGGATGGTGGGTGATCGCGGCAATTTCAGAGGCGTGATCGCGCTGCACTGGCATTTCCTCATCATGCGGTCTTCATGACCTTCAGAACTGCGCCACGTCTGCCTTCAGCCTCGGTGCGGCGCAAGCGTTCTCCCCCGGGCGGCACGCGTGGCGCCATTGCGCCGGGCTCAAGGCGCGCACGGGCTTTTGACGGTCAGGYCGGCCGGGAAGGGCGCACGACCAACTCAGCCATCAAGCAGGCGCGCGAAAGAGCGGGCCTGCGGCAGCGCGATGGCATTGGCCTTGTCAGCCGGAGATTCGATGCCAAGACTGATCTGAATTGCTCTGACGGAGCTGTCCCATGTCACTCGTCTACAGGCCGGCCCGCGCGCAGGATTTGGCGACGGCTGATGCCCTCGTCGTTGCCAGCATCAATGATCTGACCACGCGCCATGGTTTCGGTCCGATGGCGACGTCGAGCGCTCCCAATTTTCAGCTGTTTTCACTCAAGGACGATCCCGACGGCCTATGGGTCGCGGAGGATGACGGTGAGCTTCTCGGTTTCGCCTGGAGTTGGGTATGCGGGAATGTCTGGTTTCTTGCCCAGCTATTCGTCGATCCGGGCCAGCAGGGACGTGGCATCGGCAATGAATTGATGAAGTTGAGCCTGGAGCATGCCCGGAAATCAACTGCTGCTCACAAGGTTCTGATCACCTTTACCTTCAACAGGGTCTCGCAGGGGCTCTACATCCGGCATGGCCTCTTTCCAAAGATGCCGATCTATTTTCTCAGTGCGACGCGGGAGCGGGTGATTGAGGGACTGCCGGAGCCTGCGTTGCAGAGCATCCCGATCGACGGCAGCGCCGCGACCCTGGAGAGACTGGCCGAGATCGATTCCCGCGCGATCGGCGTCTCGCGAGAGAAGCATCACCGCTACCTGCTCGATGACCCGGCGACCACGGGGGTCTTGCTCTGCGCCGGCAACGATTGTCTCGGCTACAGCTATGTCACGTCCAGCGGGCATATCGGACCTCTCGCCGTCAGGGAGGTTGGCGACCTCGGGGATGTCTTTGCGGCGGCATTGAAGATAGCGGCCGACAGGCCCAGCGAGACAATATCGGCGTTACTGCCCAGCACATGCGAAAGCGCGTTGAGCCTTGCCGTCAGTCAGGGCATGCGCATCACCTTTCCCATGCTGCTGATGGCGTCGCAGGGCTATGGAACCTGGACGCGATACCTGCCGCGCAATCCGGGCTTCATGTGATCATGAGCACCTGCTTCTGATGAAGGCGTTGGAACGGGCTGACTCAGCGGCCTTGGGGGCGTGGCACAATGCGCGTCCCGGTGCCTATGAACTATATCGATCCGTCAAGCTGACGGCTGGACCGTTCGAAGACCGTGCCCCCCGTCTGCGCGTCAACGCCTTCCAGGCTGACCTCATAGCCCCATAGCTCATGGACATGCCGCAGCGTCGCATCGCAGCCGGCGCTTTCCAGCAGGATGCCGTCATTGACCTTGTGCTGCAGGCGCAGATGCCGCTGGCCGAGCAGGTCCACATCCACGATCTGGATGTCCGCATGGCTCGCCCCGATGTCGTATTTCTGGGCCAGGGCCGTGCGTATGGACGCGTAGCCGCGCTCATTATGGATCGAAGCCACGCTGTAGAACGAGTCGTTCGCGGCGTCCGAAAGCAAGAACAGCCGCCACTTCCGGATCAGGGCCGGGCTGAGATACTGGCGAATGAAGGATTCGTCGCGGTGGTTGGCCCAGGCGTCCAGCAGGATCGTGCGCCAGTCTCCGGTTCCCGCGATCTCGGGAAACCAGTCGCGATCTTCCGCGGTCGGCTCGGTCACGACACGCTGGATGTCCTGCATCATGTCCAGCCCCAGCGCATAAGGGTTGATGCCGGAAAAGCGGGGATCGTCGAAGGCTGGCTGGAAGACGACGTTCGAGTGGTTGCGCAGGATTTCCAGCATGGCGCCCTCGCTGATCCGGCCGCGGTCGAACAGCGTATTCAGGATCGTGTAATGCACGAAGGTTGCGCAGCCTTCGTTCATCACCTGCGTCTGCCGCTGGGGATAGAAATACTGCGCGATCACCCGGACGATCCTCAGGATCTCGCGCTGCCAGGGCTGGAGGATCAGGCTGTTCTTCTCCAGGAAATAGAGCAGGTTCTCCTCGGGGAGATTGAGCGCCCTTTTCCGTTCGGCGATCGAGGCCTCGCTCTCGTCGGGCTTGGCGTCGTCCACCAAGCGCGGGACCGTGCGCCATAGGTCGTTATAGGAACGCTCTTCGTATTCCAGCCGCTCGCGAAGCCCCTCGCGGTGCCTGTCGGATGAGAGCCGGGGAGGGCGGCGATAGCGGAACACGCCCTGTTCCATCAGCGCATGGGCGGCGTCGAGAATGGCCTCGACCGCCGCAACGCCATGCCTTTCCTCGCAGCGGGCGATGAAGCCCTTGGCGAAATCGAGATAGCCGAGGATCGCGCCCGCATCGGCCCATTGCTGGAACAGGTAGTTGTTCTTGAAGAAATGGTTGTGGCCAAGGGCAGCATGCGCGGTCACCAGGGCCTGCAGGGCCATGGTGTTCTCTTCCATCAGATAGACGATGCAGGGATTGGAGTTGATCACCACTTCATAAGCGAGGCCGCGACCGGCCTTGCGATAGAGCAGTTCCTGGCGGAGGAAGTGCTTGCCGAATGACCAGTGGCGATACATCAGCGGCATGCCGATGGATGAATAGGCATCGAGCATCTGCTCTGAGGAGATGATCTCCATCTGCACCGGGTAGACATCGAGCCGGAGCTCTTCCTTCGCAACCGCCTCGATGACGTCGTAGACATGCGACAAGGTCGCGAAGTTCCAGTCCGAGCCGGAGAACAGCAGATCGGATCGGGGCGTTTGCCTCGCCATCGGCGCTTCCCTCACTTGCGCAACTGCGCCGGTTGGCGGGTGAAGAGATGCCGGAAGACCGGGTAGATGTCGGCGGCCCGAGCGATGCGGCTCATGCCAAAATTCGGCCATCTCTCCTTGACCGTGAGATAGGCGCGCCAGAGCGAGGTGCCGTTGTCCGTGGAGCCGAAGATCTCGCTMTCGCGTTCGTCGATGATCTCGACATAGGCAAAATACTGGCACAGGCGCATGATCTCGCCATCCATCAGTTTGAGGCAGCGCCTGGAGTCGGTCGCGAGGTTGTCGCCGTCCGACGCCTGGGCGGCGTAGATGTTCCACTCCCGGCTGGGATAGCGCTGCGCGATGATGCGCTGCATCTCCTCCAGCGCCGTGGAAACCACGGTGCCGCCGCTCTGCATGCTGAAGAAGAAGGTGTCCTCGTCCACCTCCTGCGCCATGTGGGTATGGCGGATGAAGACGATGTCCGTGCGATCGTAGCGCCGCTTCAGGAACAGATGCAGCAGGACGAAGAAGCGCTTGGCMAGGTCCTTCTCGCGTTCGCCCATCGAGCCTGAGACGTCCATCAGGCAGAACATCACCGCGTTCGCGTTGGGCCGAGGCTGCGCGTCGAAGCGATTGAAGCGGATATCGACCGGGTCGACGAAGGAAATCACCCGGCGCCGGCGCTCCAGCCGGTCGAGTTCGGCGCGCAGGGCTGCGACGTCGGCGTCGGCGGCGCCTGGCTCGTCGGCCTCGATCCTGGCCAGTTCGCGCAGGATGGCCTCGACCTCCTCGCGCCTGGGCCGCTGGAGGGCGATGCGGCGGCCATGGCTGTTTCGCATGGTGCGCGCGATGTTGATGTTCGTCGGCGAGCCGCTCGCCGAGAAGCCGGCCCGCCGCGGCTTGAAGGCGACGATCTCCTTGAGATTKAGCTTGACCATGTCGGGAAGTGCGAGATCTTCGAAGAACAGATCGAGCACCTCCTCGCGCGACAGCACGAAGCGGAAATCGTCCTMGGAATCCTCCAGGCCGGGCGACGATCCCGATCCGCCGCCCCGGCCCGGCTTCKGCATCCTGTCCCCCGGCGCGAAATGCCTGTTTCCGGGCAGGACATGCTGGCGCCGGCCGCTGTCCCCGGCATCGCGGAAGCGCGGCTCGCTCGTGCGCTTCGCCGGGAGCGAAACGGCGTGCGCCCCGTCTGCATCGGCGATCTTGCCGGCCCGGATCTGTTCCTGGACGCTGCGCTTCAGTTCCGCGCGGACGCGGTGCAGAAAGCGCTGGCGATTGCCCAGGCTCTTGTCCTTCGGGTTCAGGCGGCGGTCGATGAAAATCGGCATGGCACGCTCCGGCCGCGTTCAACCCGCCTTGTTCACACGCATGTACCAGTCCACCAGGCGCCGGACCTGGCGCTCGGTATAGCCACGCTCCACCATGCGCTGAACGAAGCCCTGGTGACGCTTCTCGGTCACGCTGTCCTGCTTCGAGCCGAAGCTGATGACGGGCAGCAGATCCTCGACCTGACCGAACATCCGCTTCTCGATCACCTGGCGCAGCTTCTCATAGCTGGTCCAGGACGGGTTGCGGCCATTGTTCCTGGACCGGGCGCGCAAGGTGAACTTCACGACCTCGTTGCGGAAGTCCTTGGGATTGGCGATGCCCGCCGGCTTTTCGATCTGCGACAATTCAGTGTCGAGGACCTGCCGGTTGAGCAGCTGGCCGGTATCGGGGTCCTTGTAGTCCTGATCCTCGACCCAGGCGTCGGCATAGGCGATGTAGCGGTCGAACAGGTTCTGGCCGTATTCGCCATAGGATTCCAGATAGGCTTTCTGGATCTCGTGGCCGATGAACTCGGCATAGCGCGTCGCGAGCTCCGACTTGATGAAGTCGAGATAGGCCGCTTCCGTCTCCTTGGGGAATTGCTCGCGCTTGATCGCGCCTTCCAGGATGTACATCAGGTGCACCGGGTCGGCGGCCAGTTCCCTGGTGTCGTAGTTGAAGGTCTGCGAGAGAATCTTGAAGGCAAAGCGCGTGCTGACGCCGGTMATGCCCTCGTCGACCCCGGCGGCGTCGCGATACTCCTGGATGGCCTTCGCCTTTGGCTCCACTTCCTTGAGGTTCTCGCCGTCATAGACGCGCATCTTTGTATAGAGCGGCGAGTTCTCGAACTCGGCCAGCCGCGTCGAGACCGAGAAGCGGCTGAGGATATCGAGCACTTCCGGCGTGCAGGGGCTGCCGGCCAGTTCACTCTCGCGCAGCAGTTTCTCGTAGATCTGCCGCTCTTCGGTGACGCGCAGGCAATAGGGCACCTTGACCACCAGGATGCGGTCGAGGAACGCCTCGTTGTTCTTGTTGTTCTTGAACTGGAGCCATTCGGACTCGTTGGAGTGCGCCAGAACGATGCCCTGGTAGGGAAAGGCTCCGAAGTTCTCGGTGCCGTTGTAGCTGCCTTCCTGGGTCGCGGTCAGCAGGGGATGCAGCACCTTGATCGGCGCCTTGAACATCTCGACGAATTCGAGCAGGCCCTGCGTCGTCCGGTTCAGCCCGCCGCTGTAGGAATAGGCGTCCGGGTCCGACTGGCTGAAGTTTTCGAGCTGGCGGATGTCGACCTTGCCGACGAGCGTCGAGACATCCTGATTGTTCTCGTCGCCTGGTTCGCTTTTCGCGATGCCGACCTGCCGCAAGCGCGAGGGGTTCAGTTTGACGACGCTGAACCCAGAGATATCGCCCGAGAGCTCGTCGAGCCGCTTCGCCGCCCAGGGCGAGATCAGGCCGGTCAGTCGACGCCGCGCGATCCCGTACTTGTCCTCGAAGAGATCGCCCATCCGATCGGGACGGAACAGGCCCAGAGGCGATTCGAAGACCGGGCTGATCCGGTCCCCGACCTTGAGCGTGTAGAAGGGGCGCTCCTCCATCAGCTTCTTCAGCCGCTCGGCGAGGGAGGATTTGCCGCCGCCGACGGGGCCGAGCAGATAGAGGATCTGCTTGCGCTCCTCCAGGCCCTGCGATGCGTAGCGGAAATAGCCGGCGATCCTCTCGATCGTATCCTCCATGCCGAAGAAATCGGTAAAGGACGGGTAGAGCTTGACCGTCCGGTTGGAGAATATCCGGCCGAGGCGCTCGTCCTGGCTCGTATCGAAAAGCTTTGGCGCGCCGATCGCGTCGACCATCCGCTCAGGGGCGGAGGCATACATCGATTTGTCTTCGCGGCAGGCCAGCAGGTATTCCCGCAGGCTCATCTCCTCCTGCGAAAAGCTTCGATAATCCTCTGAAAATAAACGGAATACATCGCCGTCTCTCTCGATCATGGCAACCATCCCACGTCGTCGGAGGTTGTCGACGACAGCCCCCGAACATTCAACCGATGACGGTCTCGCAAGTTCCTGCCCCATGGCACTTTGATGCCAGGCGGAGGGCCTMGAACGGCGAGCGCGCCGCGCGGCCTGGTGCGGGTCGAGACCTCGGTCCTTTCGTTCGTCCGCCTGTTCTTCGGGCATCTCCCATGACGCCGAAGCCAACAGGCTCCAGTATGCGGGCGCAGTGCGTCCTGGTCAGCCCTCGCGCGCGAAATAGTGCATGAACCGGATCGCCTCCGGCGTGCCCCAGTCCGCCGCGCCGGCGAGATGGCCGGCCGTCCTGCCCCTGGCATCGACGACATAGCTCATCGGCATCCCGTAGAGCTGGAAGGGCGTCTGCACCTGCGATTTCGGTCCCGACGCGACGAGGCCGTCGCGGTCGATGAAGCTCGCAAAGCCGCGCAGTCCCAACCGGTCGATGAGCCGTCGGGCAGCGGCCGCGTCGCGGTCGATCGAGACAGGGACGACGGCGAAACCGAGATCGCGTCTCTGCTGCAGGCGATGCAGGATCGGCAGCTCGCGAAGACAGGGCGGGCACCAGCTCGCCCAGAAGGCCACGAGACAGGGACGGCCACGATAGCTGGCGAACGACCGGGTCCGGCCGTTGAAATCCGTGAGCGAGATGGCCGAGACATCCTCGCGCGGGTCGAGTTCGATGAATTGCCCGCCGGCTTCGGTCACGAAGGGCGGCGGAGCCGCCAGCGCCCGCGGCGGCAACAGCGAGATCGCCCCGGCCGATCCGCCCAGCAGCAAGCTGCCCAGCAGGACCTGGCGGCGATGCAGGATCGGGCTCGCGGGCCCGCTGTCCTGCCGGATGTCGTCTTGCGTCATAGCGATGCCTTGCTCTCTTGCCTGCGAAGCCCGAGAGGAAACTGAGCTTAAGCCTGGCTTAAGGCGCCCGCCCGATGCAGCCGGAACCGGCCCTCGGATCGGCCGGCCTTATCGCGCGAGAGCAGGAGCGCAATCGGATGAATGCCGTCAGCATCGGTCCCTTCGTCTTCGCGCCGGACCGCTTCGCCGCGATCCTCGCGATCGCGACCCTGCCGATGGCAGCCGCGCTCCTGTCCAGGCGGTTTGACGCGCGTTTGAACGCATGGGCGTCGTCGGCGGTCCTTGCCGCGATCGTCGCTGCCCGCCTCGGCCATGTCGTCCTGCATTGGTCGAGCTTTGCGCAGGAGCCATGGCGCATGCTGGCGATCTGGCAAGGCGGATTCTCGATCCCCGCCGGGCTGCTCGGGATGGCGCTCGTAACMGCATTCTACGGTCGATCGGTTCGCTTCGCCGCCGGTGCAGCCGGGGCAGTGCTCGTCGCCGGCCTCGTCGGACTGGTGACGCTGGAGCTGACGAAGGCGACCTATGGCCAGCAGGCGCCGGCAACCCGCATGGCCACCCTGGACGGCGCCCTCCGCTCGATCGGCGATTTCGAGGGCAAGCCGCTCGTCGTCAATCTCTGGGCGACGTGGTGCCCGCCCTGCCGCCGGGAGATGCCGATGCTGGCGCGCGAAGCGGCCGAGCGGGCGGATGTCGGCTTCCTCTTCGTGAACCAGGGCGAGAGCGCCGAGAAGATCCGGAGCTATCTCTTGGCCGACCGGCTGACGCTCGATCATGTCCTGCTCGATGCCGCCATGACCCTCTCGCGCCATTACGCGGCGCCTGGGCTGCCGGTGACGCTGTTCCTGCGCCGCGACGGCACGCTCGCCTCGCTCCATACGGGCGAGATTTCGCGGGAGGCCCTGGCAGCCGGTATCGACGGCATCATGGCGGAGCCGCGCTGAGCGATCCCCCTGGCCGCCCTCTGTCCTGATTCAGGCTGGCACCAGCACCACCTTCGCAACCCTGGGGACGCGATCGTGCCGGGCGATCACGTCTGGTTCCGCGTCCCAGCGATGAGCGGGAACGCCTCAGGCAACCGGCCGGCAAAGCGTCACCGTGCCTGGAGTCTCCGGTAGCCCGCGATCAGGGCCGCGGCGGCGGCGTCGATCTCTGCGGCAGCGCTGAAGCGGCCAAGCGAGAGCCTGACGGCGCCGAGCGTCGGGGCGGGCCCGTCCTCGTCGGCCTCGATAGTCCGTCCCGCGCGAACGAGCAGGCACCGGCTCGTGGTGATCAGGTCGGCCGGGGAGGGAGCTTGCGGGCGGCCCGCGCCGGGGGTTTCCGCGCCCAAGATCATGGCCCCGGTCTCAGGGGGCGCCTGGGTCCGGGGACAATCTGCCAGCCTTCTGGCCAAGCCGCCAACAGGGAGACTCGACCCCATCACGACCTTCAAGCATCGATATGCGAGGTCCGCAAAAGGGTGGTTTGCTGACCTATCGCGTCGTCGAATTTAACGTCATGCGCCCAAGCTGCTTGGCGCCTGATAGCAGAGCGCTGCAACCCGGCTCGGTCGCCGGAAGGCGCTAGCGGCGAACGCCGACCCTGTTGACACCCCCGTTGCGATTTCCCGGACGAGGCGCGGTGACGGCTCCGACCCCG
This sequence comes from Allobosea sp. 05T422_2, assembly GCF_056396265.1. Classification (NCBI taxonomy): domain Bacteria; kingdom Pseudomonadati; phylum Pseudomonadota; class Alphaproteobacteria; order Hyphomicrobiales; family Alloboseaceae; genus Allobosea; species Allobosea sp. 05T422_2. Next base: position 9,362 of record NZ_JBFTLD010000151.1, read on the forward strand.
ACGGGCCGAGCGACGAGGCGCACACCGGGCCGCGCGACGCATCCGGCGGGATAACCAATATAGCTACAATAAACGACGGCATTTGCGACTTCCGTTGTCGCGGCAAGACCGGTGAAGGCGATTCCGGCCGTCGCCGTAGCGAAGATTGCAAGTTTGATCTTTGTCATTTCAGGTCCCCTGGACTTTCAAGACAGCAAGCGCTCGTGATGTTGAACCCTGCCATTATCGAAGTGGTGCGAAAATTGTACCTAGGGACATCAAATGTGCCGCCCAGTTCGGCGCGCGAAGAGGGCGGGCGTTTGGAGCAGTTGCGTGGGACGGAAAGTCAAAGGCGAGACGCAGTGTCAAACTGTTAGCGTAAATTCCGGTTCTTTCGGGGGGCTTTAAATTMGTTAAACGAGAGGATCGTCTTTGACGGTTAGCGCTACTATACATTGAGACGGGGGATCGAAAACTCGGAGATCATCAGAATTTGGCTTGTGATGCCTGCGTCTATCTGGGCATCATGAGTGTTCCAGAGCTGATGGGCGGGAGATTAACTCCATGAAACGCCAAGCGACATCCAGTTGTGTTTCTGATGCCGCGGCCTCCCAACCGGTGTCGGGGCCCTGCGAAGCCGATATCCGCGCCCAACTCCACCGCATTTTAGAAAGCTGCGATTTCAAGGCGCCCGATCGGGTACGCCGGTTTCTGTCCTACGTGGTTGAACAGACGCTCGCTGGGCGGGCAGACCGCATCAAAGCCTATTCGGTCGCTGTMGAAGTCTTCGGCCGGGATACGAGCATCGACGTTCTGAACGATCCGGTCGTTCGTATCGAGGCCGGGCGGCTCAGGCGCGCCTTGGAGCTTTACTATTTCCTTGAGGGCAAGACAGACCCCGTCCTGATCGAAATTCCCAAAGGAAGCTACGTACCGAGCTTCTCCTGGCGACTGGACGATCAGACACTTGCCCAGCCTCTCTCAGCCCCAACGCCGCAGCCGAGGGCGCAAACCCGCGCATCATTCTTCGATTGGCTCAGGCGCCCCTGGCTCGTCGGCTCGGCTACCGCACTGGTGTTCGGCACTCTCTTGGCATTCATCGGGATGATAGACCAATCGCGACCGGCTGCGTCATCGACAAGCCCCCTTGGTCCTTCGCTTCTCGTCAAGGCCTTCACCAACCTCTCCCCGACCGCAGAAGCCGGTGCTTTCGCGACAGGTCTTTCCGAAGAGGTGCTTTCACAACTCGCGACCTTTCGGGAGTTGACGGTCGTTCGAAGCGAGGCTTCCAATGCGTTGGCGTCGCGGCGGTCCGTGGCCCGGCGCCATTTCGACGCCCGGCACATCCTTGAAGGCATGATCCGTGCTGGCGAGGGCAAACTCAGGATTACCAGCCGCCTCGTCGACCGAGACACATCAGCCATTATCTGGTCCGCAATTTACGAGGCCGATCTGCGTTCCGGGAATCTCATCGACCTCGAAAGTGGCGTAGCGCAAAAGATCGCCGTCGCGGTCGCTCAGGCCATTCGCGCCCCATCACGCCCGGTGTCGAACGCACGCTAAGGGCGAGACTATGCGCGAATTGCCCGGTATACGGGCTCGGCCCAACTTCCGCTTAAGCGCGCGATCCGGCCCCTCGATGAACCCGGCCTGACTTCTGCAAACCACTCATCCGGACGCTCCCAGGCGAGGGGAGGAGAGTCCGAGCTGGGTCGCAAGTGGATTCCCCGGACGCAGGCAGACTGTGCCAAGTTTGGCGGATACTGGCAGGCGTTGCCTTCACGGGGAGGGATGCGTCAGTCGGTCCGGCTGTCACACGCCAAGGATGCCGATGGTGCCGGGATCGGAAACGGCCTCGGCCATCGCGATCGCGTCGCTCTCGATCGAGACCGCGAGGCGGCAGTAATCATCGAAGCTGAACATCGCGCAGCGTTGGTCCTGGGACCGGTGGGTGATCACCTCCCAGATGACGTCGTACTCCTCGCAGACGCCGCGAAACCGGGGGGCTTGCATTCGCGCGAAGCGATTGCGGAACGCGGGGAGCCTAAGCATGAGGCGGGCAAGCCCGCGTTCTTGAGCCGACATGGAACGCCCTCGTGAACCCACCAGAAGACATAGGCAAGGAACGCATAGGCAAGGGCTGAAAGCAGGAACGATGTCGAGTATCATCGTTTCCACTAGAAATACTAACGCGGAACGCCAACAGCCTCAAATGTACTTTGGAGTGCGATCGACGATTTGTGCGTGAGATGCGGGATCGTAGTTAAGGCTGATTTGTCGGGTTCGCAGAAAGTCGCCGCCGCCGGGGCTTCCAGGGCTTCCTTCAGATCGACGATTTGCGCCGGCTGCGCCTCGCAGGTCCCTGCGGACAGAGGGCAGGAGCAGGCGATGCTCCAGTATTGGCGTCGACGTGACGACCGCTCCCGCGCAGGCCGATCGGGCAGCGACCCGACGGGCGAACCTGCGCCACAACTTGCGGTATCATGGCGCCTGACGAATCAGGCTTGGCCGCCCCGGCGATCGGTGGCTTGAGCCCTCCGGGCAAGCCGGAATTGGAATGGTCGATGACAAGCGTGCCCCCTGCCATCACCCCTGTTGCCGCCGATGATCGGCATATGTTCGATCTCGCGCCGGTTTCGCTCTGGCTGGAGGATTATAGCGGCATCCAGGCGCTGTTTGCGGAATGGCGCACGCAGGGCGTCGACGATCTGCGCGCCTTCCTCGAAGCCGATATTGGGCGGGTCAAGGCCTGCTCCAGCCGCATCCGCCTGCTCAAGGTCAACCAGCAGACCCTGACTCTGTTCGGCGCCGACGACACCGCGCACCTGATGGCCAATCTTGACCAGGTCTTCCGGGCCGACATGCTGAAGAGCCATGTCGACGAGTTGGTCCAGCTCTGGGAGGGCAAGCTCGATTTCAGCAGCCGCACCGTCAATTACACGCTGTCGGGCGGCCGCCTCGACGTCCAGATCAACGGGCGCATCCTGCCGGGACATGAGGCGAGCTGGGACCGGGTGCTGGTCGCCATCGACGACATCACCGAACGCGAGCAGGCGCGGCGCGAGCTGGTGGCGAGCGAGGCCTATGCGCGCGGCCTGTTCGACCATTCGCCGGTCTCGCTCTGGGTCGAGGATTTCCGCCATGTCAAAGCCCTGCTCGACGATCTGCGCGAGCAGGGCATCGAGGATCTGCGCGTCTTCACCGAGGTGCATCCCGAATTCATCGACCGCTGCATGCACGAGATCAGGGTGATCGACGTCAACAGGCACACGCTCGAGCTCTTCGCGGCGCACGACAAGGCGCATCTGCTCGACAATCTCGACGAGGCTTTTCGCGGCGAGATGCGCGTCCCCTTCCGCGAGCAGCTCATCGATCTCTGGAACGGCAAGATCTTCCAGCAGCGCGAGGTGGTGAACTACAAGCTCGACGGCACCTTGCTCTACCTGCACCTGCAGTTCTCGGTGCTGCCCGGCCATGAACAGAGCTGGTCGCTGGTCCAGGTCGCGCTGACCGACATCACGGCAAGGCGCAAGGCCGAGGCCTATCTCGAATTCCTCGGCAAGCACGACGTGCTGACCAAGCTCTACAACCGCAGCTTCTATGTCGACGAGCTCAACCGTCTCGAACGCAAGCGCACGCAGCGCGTCTCGCTGATGCTGGTTGATCTCAACGGCCTGAAACGCGTCAATGACGAGTGCGGCCATGGCGCTGGCGACGATCTGCTGCGCCGCGCCGGCGAGGTGCTCGCCAAGGCGGTGGACAAGCCGCTCTTCGCGGCACGGATCGGCGGCGACGAATTCGCCGTGGTGCTGCCGGGCGCCGGCACGGGCGAGGCGGGGCTGGTTCTGGCCAATGTCCAGCAGCTGATCGAGCTCAATAACCAGTTCCATGGCGACACGGCGCTCAGCCTTTCGCTCGGCATGGCCACCTCCGAGCCGGGCGAAACCATGGAGTCCCTGGTGAAACGGGCCGACCGGCTGATGTATGAGAACAAGCGCAGCTACTACGCCAGCAACGATCACGACCGTCGCCGGCCGGACACGCCCCCCGCGCCCTGAGCTGGGGGCTCCAAGCGCCGGGGCAGGGGCGATTGCGAAGGCCACAACGACCGTGAAGGGGTGGAGGCTGCCGGCATGGCAGGACTGAGCCGGGCCGAAGCTGTGAAGCGCGGGCGCCGACCCTCAGGTTTTGATGCGCGAGGACAGGCCGACGACGACCACGACCGTGATCATCAGGCAGCTCACGACGATCAGGGCCGTGGACAGGGAGACGGCCGTCATCACCGCGCTGGCCAGGATGACGCCGGTTGCGTTCGCGGTGCGAAGCAGGGCGAAGACCTCGGGCCGCTTCTTCGGAGGGGCGAGCGCGTCGAGAGCAAGCGAGTAATAGGTGCCGAGCGGGGCCAGAACCATTCCGACGAGGACCGCGCCAAGGACCGTGACCGCCAGCGAGATCTGGAGCGCGACGAGGATGGAGCCGACCGTCATGATCGTCAGCTGGATCAGGACAGCCCTGCGCGTCTGCATGCGGTTGCGAATGCTGACCCAGACACCGCCCGCCACCGAAGCCAGGCAAAGTGGCACCGTGAACAGGATCGCGAGCGTCGGTTGGTAGCCGAAATGCAGGGCGAGAGCGACAGCGCCGATCTCGATCGCCGCCACGGTCGATCCACCTGCGGCGGCGCACATCAGCCAGAGCAGGATCGCCGGGCTCACCACGGACGCATCGGGATGATGCGCGTCCTCCACTGCGGCTGCGGCGGTCGTCGGCACCAGCAGGGCTGGAATCGCCCCGAGCGCCGCGACAACCAGCACGGCGAAGACCGGCGAGACGCCGCCCAGCCCGGAGGCGGCCACGGGAGCCAGGACGAACGTCACCTCGTTGAGGGTCGCCGAGATGCCGAGCGCTCGCGGCAATTTCGCAGCCGGCGCCAGCGCGTTGAGCACCGTGCGCAGATAGCCGAAGGCAGCGCCGTTCACCGCCCCTGCCAGGGCTGAGAATGCGACGAGCCAGCCGAACGCGGCCCCGTGGTGAGCCAGCACTGCGATGGAGGCCAGCGCAAGGGTCCGGAAGACCACCAGCAGCCGCAGGAACGTCGTCGGCGGGAAGCGTCTGCCGACCCGGGTGATCGGGATCGCACCGACCACTTGCGCGAGCGTCATCGCCAGGATCATCGCTGCGCCGCCGCTCGTGTCTCCCGTCAGAGCCAGGGCGACCAGCGCGAAGGCGACCGGCCCTGCGGCCTGCGGGACAGAGAGCGTCGCCGATGAGATGAACCACCGGACAAGCAGGGCAGTGCTTGATGTCCAAGGTCTGGGTTTAGTCACGCACGGGAACCAAAAAACGGGCCGGGCCGGCCCCGGAGATTTTAATCCCGCAACAGGACTGAGGACGTTCCCTCGCCGGCCTGCGTAGCAATATTCGACATGCTGTCAATCGAGCGGGAAGAGCCCGGCAGCCCCGCCGCGTTGATGGCCGACCCGCCGTCGGTCACCATCGCTTCGCCCACCCGCCGCCGAAATCTTCTGGATCGTCAAGAACGGGGTTCGGATGACCGGCATGCCGTCCTTCGCGGACAGCCATGGCGACGACGACCTGCGGGCCGCCGTTGCCTTCGTGCAGACGCTGCCGGGCATGACGGAGGAGCAATATGCCGCCTATGAGAAGGCGCAGTGAAGTTCCACTGGAACGTGATGATCTCAGCCCAAGCAGCCGGGATGACTCAGATATTGGCACGAACGCGGGAGTCCGCGCCRATGACAAGGTCCAAGCTGATCGCCTCGCATCGAGATGGATGATGCGCTCAGTCTCTCCGGGCAGAGGGATGTGTGGCACGGCGGGCGAGCGCTGTGCTAAGTTTGGCCCGTCGCGTGCAAGCGAGATGAGGCGCCGGCTCGTCCGGTGGGGGATCGCGGTCATCCCGCGGATGCCGAGCCCCACAATTCGTCACGCCGACCTGATCATGAGGCGCACTCCCACGTTTGGTCGACGGGAGGACAGACCGATGCGACACACCCTGACCGACAA
>NZ_JBFTLD010000152.1:0-15298 GCF_056396265.1 Allobosea sp. 05T422_2
GTCGACGCTCGGCCGACCATTCCGGGCGTGCGCATTACCCCATCGTCGCAGCGGCTCGGGGCTGGACGCAGAGTCTCACGGCAGCGCACAATCCGCCTGCCTAACCAGACGCGAGACGCCGATGTCCCAGACTGCGACGCTGCCCGCTTCCAAAACCAGCCCTGGCCGCTTTTTCGAGGATTTCCGGCTGGGCGAGACGATCGTCCATGCCACGCCACGGACCGTGACCAGCGGCGACGTCTCGCTCTATACGGCGCTCTATGGGTCGCGCTTCGCCGTGCAGTCTTCGGACAGTTTTGCACGCGCGGTAGGATATCCCGCGGCGCCGGTCGACGATCTGCTGGTCTTCCACATCGTCTTCGGCAAGACGGTGCCGGACGTCTCGCTGAATGCCGTCGCCAATCTCGGCTATGCGGATGGGCGCTTCCTCAGGCCGGTCTATCCGGGCGACACCTTGTCGACCACCTCGGAGGTGATCGGCCTGAAGCAGACCTCGGCGGGCGATGCCGGCATCGTCTATGTCCGCTCGATCGGCCGGAACCAACTGGGCGAAATCGTGCTGAGCTATGCGCGCTGGGTGCTGGTGCGCAAACGCGAACCGGGAGCCCCGGCGCATGCCGAGCAGGTGCCCGAACTTCCGAAGGTCGTCGCTCCCGAAGAGCTTGGCGAGGGCTGCCCGACACTCGATCTCACCGCCTATGACGATGCGCTCGCGGGCTCGGCGTTTCGCTGGGGCCATTATGCGGTCGGCGAACGCATCGACCATGTCGACGGCATGACCGTGGAGGAAGCCGAGCATCAGCTTGCCACCCGTCTCTACCAGAACACCGCAAAGGTGCATTTCGACGCCTACGGCGCGCGCGAGACGCGTTTCGGCAAGAGATTGATCTATGGCGGCCATGTCATCAGCCTGGCCCGTGCCCTATCGTACAACGGTCTCGGAAACGGCCTTCACATCGCGGCGATCAATGGTGGCAGGCATGTCGCGCCACTTTTCGCGGGCGATACGGTCTATGCCTGGAGCGAGGTGCTGGAGAAGGCCGAGTTGCCGGGCCGCAGCGATGTCGGCGCCCTGCGTCTGCGTCTCGTCGCGACCAAGAACCTGCCTTGCGGGGAGTACCCCTTGAAGCTGGGCGATCAATATGCCGGTGGTGTCATCCTCGATCTCGATTATTGGGTGCTGTTGCCGCGCTGACGCGTAAGCATAAAGTTACAGATTGAGATTTATGTAACCACCGATTCGCTGCCTCGCATTGCAGCGCGGGAACGGTTTCTATAGAGAGCCAATCACTCTAGAACCATTCCCAAATGGATCGGGCCCCCGGCGGGCCGCAGAGTCGGAGAGTTCACCTTGGCCCAAACCAAACCGATCGCGCGCCCGCTTTCGCCGCATCTGCAAATCTACCGCTGGTCCTGGACCATGGCGATGTCGATCGCGCATCGCGTCACCGGCTCGGCGCTCTATGCCGGCACGGTCCTCATCGCCGCCTGGCTCGTGGCCGCCGCCTCGGGGCCGGGGGCCTATGAAACGGCTCAGGCGATCGCCGGCTCCTTCCTGGGGCGCCTCGTGCTGTTCGGCTATTCCTTTGCGCTGCTGCACCACATGGTCGGCGGCCTGCGCCATTTCGTCTGGGACATGGGGTACGGCTACGACCCCGAGACGCGCATGAATATGGCGAAGTACAGCGTCTTCGTCTCGGCGGGCCTGACGATCCTGCTCTGGATCGTCGCCTACGCGATGCGCTGAGGAGTTTCGTCATGTCGTCAAATTCTTCCATGCGTACCCCGCTCGGCCGCGTTCGCGGTCTCGGCTCGGCCAAGTCCGGCACCGGYCATTTCTGGCTGCAGCGCGTCACCGCCGTGGCGAACGTCTTTCTGACGATCATCTTCCTCGGCGTTGTGATCTCGCTCTTCGGCAAGCCCTATGCGGCTGCTGTCGCGACGCTCTCGCACCCGCTGGTCGCGATCCTGATGCTGCTCTTCACCCTGTCGGGCGCGGTCCATATGCGTCTCGGCATGCAGGTCGTGATCGAGGACTATGTCCACCACGAAGGGTTGAAGATCCTCGCCGTGATGGCCAACACCTTCTTTGCGATCGCGATCGGCGCAGCTTGCGTCTTCGCGATCCTGAAACTCTCTTTCGGAGGCTGAACCCGATGGCGATCACCAGAGCCCAATCGGTCCCGGCCTATACAGGCCAGGCCTATCCGATCACCGATCACACCTTCGACGTCGTGGTTGTCGGCGCCGGCGGCGCGGGACTGCGCGCGACGGTCGGCTGCTCGCAGGCGGGCCTGAGGACTGCCTGTATCTCCAAGGTGTTCCCGACCCGCTCGCACACCGTCGCGGCGCAGGGCGGCGTTGCCGCTTCGCTTGGCAACATGGGCAAGGACACCTGGCAGTGGCACATGTACGACACCGTCAAGGGGTCGGACTGGCTCGGCGACCAGGATGCGATCGAGTATCTCGTGCGCAATGCGCCGGCGGCCGTCTATGAGCTCGAGCATTGGGGCGTGCCGTTCTCGCGCACCGAGGACGGCAAGATCTATCAGCGTCCCTTCGGCGGCATGACCACCGATTTCGGCAACGGTCCTCCGGCCCAGCGCACCTGCGCTGCCGCCGACCGCACCGGCCACGCCATGCTGCACACGCTCTATGGCCAGGCGCTGCGCTACAACACCGAGTTCTTCATCGAATATTTCGCCATCGACCTGATCATGGACGAGGATGGCGTCTGCCGCGGCGTGATCGCGCTCAAGCTCGATGACGGCACGCTGCATCGCTTCCGCTCGAAGATGGCGATCATGGCGACCGGCGGCTATGGCCGCGCCTATTTCTCGGCGACTTCGGCCCATACCTGCACCGGCGACGGTGGCGGCATGGTGCTGCGTGCCGGCCTGCCGCTGCAGGACATGGAGTTCGTGCAGTTCCACCCGACCGGCATCTATGGCGCCGGCTGCCTGATCACCGAGGGGGCTCGCGGCGAGGGCGGTTATCTCACCAATTCCGAGGGCGAGCGCTTCATGGAGCGTTACGCTCCCTCCGCCAAGGATCTGGCTTCTCGCGACGTCGTCTCGCGTTCAATGACCATGGAGATTCGTGGCGGACGCGGCGTCGGCAAGAACGGTGACCACATCTACCTGCATCTCGACCATCTCGACCCGAAGATCCTGCACGAGCGCCTGCCGGGCATCTCGGAGAGCGCCAAGATCTTCGCCGGTGTCGACGTCACCCGCGAGCCGATCCCGGTCCTGCCGACGGTGCACTACAACATGGGCGGCATCCCGACGAACTATCATGGCGAGGTGCTGACCAAGGTCGACGGCAATCCCGATACCGTGGTGCCTGGCCTGATGGCGATCGGCGAAGCGGCCTGCGTCTCGGTGCATGGCGCCAACCGCCTCGGCTCGAACTCGCTGATCGATCTGGTCGTCTTCGGACGTGCCGCCGGCTTGCGCTGCGCCGAAATCGTGACGCCGGGCGAAAAGCAGCCCGAGCTGCCGAAGTCCTCGGCCGATCTCGCGCTGACCCGCCTCGACAAGTTCCGCAATGCCTCGGGCGGCACCCCGACGGCGGAGTTGCGCAACCGCATGCAGAAGACGATGCAGGACAACTGCGCCGTCTACCGCACCGGCGAAACGCTGCAGGAAGGCCACAAGCTGATCCACGAGGTCTGGGCCGGTGCCTCCGACATCGCGACCACCGACCGTTCGCTGATCTGGAATTCGGATCTGGTCGAGACGCTCGAGTTCGACAACCTGATCACGCAGGCCGTCGTCACCATGGATTCGGCGCTGAACCGACCGGAAAGCCGCGGCGCCCATGCCCGCGAGGACTATCCGGAACGCGACGACAAGGACTGGATGAAGCACACCCTGTCCTGGATCGACGACGAGAAGCGGACCGTCACGCTCGACGACCGCCCGGTTCATACCTACACGCTCTCGAACGATATCGAGTACATCAAGCCCAAGGCGCGGGTGTATTGAGGACGATCTGACCGATGGCCGAATTCAATCTCCCCGCGAACTCACGACTGACCGAAGGCAAGGCCTGGCCGAAGCCGGCCGGCGCCAAGAARCTGACCGAGTTCAAGGTTTATCGCTGGAAYCCGGATACCGGCGAGAATCCGCGCACCGACACCTATTATGTCGACCGCGAGGATTGCGGACCGATGGTCCTCGACGCGCTGATCTGGATCAAGAACAAGATCGACCCGACGCTGACCTTCCGGCGCTCCTGCCGCGAGGGCATCTGCGGCTCCTGCGCCATGAATATGGACGGCAAGAACGGGCTGGCCTGCACCACTGGCATCGATGAGTGCGGCTCGAAGGGCAAGGTCGCGATCTATCCGCTGCCGCATATGCCGGTGATCAAGGATCTGGTGCCGGACCTCACACGCTTCTATGCGCAGCACGCTTCGGTCGAGCCCTGGCTCAAGACCACGACGCCGGCGCCGGAGAAGGAGTGGGCGCAGGGCAAGGAGGACCGCGAGAAGCTCGACGGCCTTTATGAGTGTATCCTCTGCGCCTGCTGCTCGACGTCCTGCCCGAGCTACTGGTGGAATGGCGACCGCTATCTCGGTCCTGCCGTGCTGCTTCAGGCCTATCGCTGGCTGATCGACTCCCGCGATGAGGCCACCGGCGAGCGCCTCGACGACCTGGAAGACCCCTTCCGGCTCTATCGCTGCCACACGATCATGAACTGCGCCAATGCCTGCCCGAAGGGCCTGAACCCGGCCAAGGCGATCGCAGAGATCAAGAAGATGATGGTGGCGCGGCAGGTCTGAGGCGCCACTCATTCGACGGGGTGGTCGTCTGACGCGACGGCCTGCGCCGGCTTAGGCGTCCTGGGCGCATTTCGGGGAGAGGCTTCGGCTCTCGCCCGATGCGCCGGAGACTGATTGGCGATATCGGGCTCGCCTGGGCGCGCGACCGGATCCTCGGGATCAGAGATATCGCGTCGGCGCGAATGGGGCCGGATCGGCGATCGGCTTCTCGCCGCAGATCTGCGCAGCCAGGATTTCGCCGGTGACGGGCCCCGTCGCAAAGCCGATATGCTGGCTGCCGAAGGCGAGCCAGAGACCGGGATTCCGCGGCGCTTCCCCGATCATCGGCAATGAATCGGGCAGGGTCGGCCTGGCTCCGCGCCAGGTCGTGGCTTCGGTCGCCTCGGTCAGGTCAAATGCTTCCTTCGCCCGTGGCAGGACGGCGTCGATCTGCGCGAAATTCGAAGGCGCATCCCGGTTTGCGAGCTCGACACCGCTGGTCAGACGGTAGCCCTTTTCCATCGGCGCGAGGAAGTAGGCGGATTCGACGTCGTAGAACGGGCGCGAAAGGCTGCGCCCGTCGCCTGCCTTGTAATGGCGGTGATAACCGCGCTCGACATTGAGCGGGACGCTCAGCCCGAGCGGGTGCAGCAGGTCGGTGCTCCATGGGCCGAGCGCGACCACGGCGATTCCGGCATCGAAGCTGCCGGAATCGGTCGTAGCGCGCCAGCCCTGGGGTGTCCTGGAGAGCCCTGAGGCGGCGGCGCGGACGATCTTGCCGCCGCGCGCGGCGAAGAGCGCCGCATAGGCTGCGACCACGGCCTGCGGCCAGTCGACCGAGCCGTTGTCCCGCAACCACAGGCCGGCCGAAAAGATCGGGTTGAGATCGGGCTCGACCGCCGAAAGGGCCTGCCGATCGAGATAGTCGGCACGAAAGCCATGATCCTCGAGCCACTGCTGCTCGGTGCGGGCAGCCTGTTGACCGGCCTCGCTGCGCCAGAGCTTCAGCGTACCGGTTTCACGCAGGCGATGGCTGATTCCAGCCTCTGCCATCCACGCCTTGTGCAAGGTCAGGGCCTGAGCCGTCAGACCCTGGAGTGCGGCAACGCGCGGCGCGAGACGGGATGGGCGCGTCTCGGCGAGGAAGCGCAGGACCCAGCCGGGATTCCGCAGCAGGTGGCCCCAGCGATAGCGCACGGCAGCGTGCTGGTTGCCGAGATAGTTCGGCAGGCTCTTCCAGAGCGAGGGATTGTTGAGCGGGACGACGGAGGTCGGGCTGACCACGCCGGCATTGCCGTAGGAGGTTTCGCTGCCGGGCTCGCGCCGGTCGATCAGGGTGACCATGAAGCCGCGTTTCTGCAGCGCGAGCGCACAGGAGACGCCGACAATGCCGGCGCCGAGGACAAGCGAGGTACGGGTCATGCGAGGGAGGTCTCTCCATCCACCGGCACGTGCAGCCAGTGGTCGAGGAAGCCGTCGAGCCAGGCCCTGACGGCGGGATCATAGCGATACCAGCCTTCGAGATGCTGATGGCGCAGCTGGGCCCCGGGCATCAGGGTGCGCTCATGCGCGCGCACCGACCAGCGGCACATCATCGCCGGGGTCACCTCGGGATGAAACTGGATGCCATAGGCCTTGGGGCCCGAGCGAATGGCCTGGACCGGGAAATCGCCCCCGGTTGCGAGGCATTCGGCGCCGCTAGGGCAATCGAAGCCCTCGCGATGCCATTGGTACACGGTCGAGGGCCAGGCGAAGCCGGCCTCGCTCGCATGCGAATGCCCGGCTTCCGTCAGCGCAAGATCGTAATAGCCGATCTCGGCCCGGCCCTGCGGGTGCGTGTAGACGGTGCCGCCCAGATGTCGCGTGAGCATCTGGGCGCCCAGGCAGATGCCGAGAAAGGGGGCCTCTTCCTTCAGGCAGGTGCCGATCCAGTCGATCTCGGCCTTGACGAAATCATCGGGGTCGTTGGCGCTCATCGGGCCGCCGAAGATCACGGCGCCGGCATGATCGCGCATGGTCACCGGGAGCGGATYGCCGAAGCGCGGCTTGCGGATATCGAGCGCGTGCCCCCGCGCCGCCAGAAGGCGGCCGACCCGGCCGGAGGTCGAATGTTCCTGGTGCAGGACGATCAGGACAGGCTTCGGTGCCGGCCTGTTCCTGCTGGGGCGAAGGGGGGAGCGGAGCTTGCGGGCAGCGCTGAGACGAAAGGGCTGATCGTTCATCACGGGCTTCGGATCGCTCACGCGCCAAGGTCGCGCCCAGTGGCGCACCATCCATCCATGAACTGACAATGCGGTTCCATGCGGGACCGAGCAAGCAATTCATGCGCCAGGGTTGCATGGCGCGCAGGTGTTTTTTGCATGGCGGCGCCCTGATTCCGCCGGGAGCGCACGCTTCTTGACTTCAAGTTCACGATAGGTCATGAGAATGAACGTTCATTCTCATTTCGGATTCCTCGTTTGCCACCACCCTTTGCCTTCGCCTCTTCCGAGCGCGCCCTGACGGAGCGCCATTCGCGCATCCTCGATGCGGCGGAGCGCGTCTTCGCGCGCGCCGGTTTCCATGCCGCAACGATGAATGACGTTGCGGCCGAGGCCGGCATGAGCCCGGGCAATCTTTACCGCTACTTCGCCTCCAAGGACGTGATCATCGCTGGGATGGCCGAGCGGGACCGGGCTTCGATCGTCGCAGATTTCGCGGCGCTTGATCCGCGCGCCGGCAACCTCCTTGACCAGCTCGAGGCACTTGCGCGGCGGCATCTCGTCGATGAGCCGCGCGAAAAGGCCATCATCGCGTTGCAGATCTGGGCGGAAGCCGCACGCAATCCGGAAATGGCGGCGATGTGCGCCGATATCGACGGCATGGTCATGACAGGCCTGACGGTCGCGGTCTCCGCGGCCAAGGACGGCGGCGAGCTGCCGGCCGATCTCGACGAGGTCCGCTTCCTGCAGGCGATGTCGATGCTTGCCGACGGCTTCTTCTGCCGGCGCGCCTTGGATCCGAATTTCGACACCGAAGCTGCTGCCGAGACGATGTTCACCGCGATGCGCGGATTGGCTCAGGCAATGCGCCTGCAATCCCCACACACAAATCAGCCATGACTGATTCGAAGGTTATCACCATGTTGCCGCTTCCCCTCGCGCTGACGCGCCTGGCTGCCCTGTCCCTGCTGACCCTGGCGCTGCTGCCGTCTGTCTCGGCCTCGGCCCAGACGCCAGCCAGCGCGGCCGCGCAGGCAACGGCTCCCGCCCATGGCCCGGCCGTGACGGTTACCCCGGCCACGACCGCGGAAATCGTGCAGAGCGTCGTGGTCTCCGGCTCGATGATCGCGCGCGACGAGGTTCTGGTTTCGCCAGAGATCGATGGCTTCGCGCTCGTCGAGATCCTTGCGGAAGAGGGGGACCGCGTGACGGCGGGCCAGGTGCTGGCACGCCTCTCTCGGACGACGCTTGACGTCCTTCACACCCAAAACGAGGCACAGATCGCGCGTGCCGAAGCAGCGATCGCCCAGGCCAGGGCCCAGGTCAGCGAAGCGGAAGCCAATCGTGTTCAGGCCGAGAATGCTTTCGAGCGGACCAAGGCCCTGCGCGATTCGGGCAATGCCAGCATCGAGACCTTCGATCTCCGGTCTGCGGCGGCGAGGACGACGGTCGCCCGCGTCAACTCGGCGCAGCATGCGCTTGCCATCGCGACAGCAGATCTTGCGCTGGCCAAGGCGCAGGAGCGCGATATCGCCGTGAAGCTCGCGCGTACCGAGATCAAGGCTCCCGCAGCCGGAATCGTCAGCCAGCGCCGCGCCAAGCTTGGCGCCATGGCGCCCCTGGCCGCTACCGAACCCCTCTTCCGCATCATCGCCGATGGTGCGATCGAACTCGAGGCGGATGTCGCGGAGGTCGAACTTAGCTCGCTTAAGCTCGGCCAGAGGGTCGCAGTCACGCCGGCGGGAGMCCAGAAGCCGCTCGTCGGTGAGATCAGGTTGATTGCACCGCAGGTCGACAAGGCGTCTCGGCTCGGGCGCGTGCGAATCGCCCTTAAGGATAATCCGCCGGTCGCGCTTGGCTCCTTTGCTCGCGGGGTGATCGAAACCGGGCGCAAGACGAGCATCACCCTACCGCTCTCCGCCATCACCTATTCGCGCAATGGAGCGCTGGTGCAGAGCGTCAAGGACGGCAAGGTCAGCACCAAGAAGGTGACGCTGGGACTGACCGGAAACGGCCGGATCGAGATCACCTCCGGTCTCGCCGAAGGCGAGACCGTGGTCGCGCGCGCGGGCACTTTCGTGCGCGACGGCGACGCGGTTACCCCGATCGCGACGAATTGACGGGGCCGGCGGAATGAACATCAATTTCTCTGCCTGGTCGATCCGCAAACCGGTCCCGGCCATCCTGCTCTTCGTGGTGCTCTGCGTGCTTGGGGTGATGTCGTTTTCGACACTGCCGGTCACGCGGATGCCGAATATCGACGTGCCTTTCGTCTCGGTCTCAGTGACCCAGGCCGGCGCAGCGCCGGCGGAGCTTGAAAGCCAGGTCAGCAAGCGCATCGAGGATGCGGTCGCCAACATCACGGGCGTCAAGCATGTGATGTCGACGCTGACCGACGGCCAGTCGCTCACCCTGATCGAGTTCCGGCTGGAGGTGAACACCGACCGGGCGGTCAACGACGTCAAGGACGCCATCGCCAAGGTCAGGGCGGATTTGCCACGCACCATCGACGAGCCGGTGATCCAGCGCATCGATGTCGAGGGCCAGTCGGTCCTGAGCTATGGCGCATCGTCGCCCGGCATGACGCTGGAGCAACTCTCCTGGCATGTCGACGATGTCGTTGCGCGCGAATTGCAGGGGCTGAAGGGCGTTGGCCGTGTCGATCGCTACGGTGGCGTCGATCGCGAGATCAGGATTTCGCTCGATCCCGACCGGTTGCTGGCGCTCGGGACAACGGCTGGCGAAGTCAACCGGCAGATTCGGGCGACCAATGTCGACCTCGCCGGTGGGCGCGGCGAGGTTGGCGGCCAGGAACAGGCGATTCGCACGCTCGCCGGTGCACGTACGGTAGCAGAGCTTGCCGAGACCAAGATCTCGCTCACCGGTGGCCGCGAGGTGAGGCTGAAGGAGCTTGGCCGCGTCGAGGATTCCAATTCCGAGCCGCGTTCCTTCAGTCGCCTGGACAAGCAGCCCGTCGTCACCTTCGCGGTGTTCCGCTCCAAGGGTTCGAGCGAGCTCTCGGTCAAGCAGGTGGTTGCAGCGCGCATCGACGAGCTGAACAAGCGCTACCCGTCGATCGAGCTGAAGCTGATCGACGATGCCGTCGCCTATACCCATGGCAACTACCAGGCGGCGATGGAGACGCTGTTCGAGGGGGCGGCGCTGGCCGTGCTCGTCGTCTTCCTCTTCCTGCGCAACTGGCGCGCGACGCTGATCACCGCCATCGCACTACCGCTTTCGGCCATCCCCACCTTCTGGGCGATGCAGATGCTGGGCTTCTCGCTCAATCTGGTCAGTCTGCTCGGAATCACGCTCGTCACCGGCATCCTGGTCGACGACGCGATCGTCGAGATCGAGAACATCGTGCGCCATATGAAGATGGGCAAATCGCCCTATCGCGCGGCGATGGAGGCGGCCGATGAAATCGGGCTCGCGGTCATCGCGATCACCCTGACCATCGTCGCGATCTTCGCGCCGGTCTCCTTCATGGGCGGTATCGCCGGGCAGTATTTCCGCCAGTTCGGCCTGACGGTTGCCATCGCGGTGCTGTTCTCGCTGCTGGTGGCGCGACTGATCACGCCGATGATGGCGGCCTATCTGATGCGACCCGTGAAGCACGAGGATGACAGGCCTGGTCCGTTCATGCGCGGCTATGTCGGCTTGCTGCGGCTCACTCTCGCGCGGATCCGCCTGCCGTTGCTGCCGCGTTTCGATGGGACGGGGCGCTGGCGCAAGCTGCCATTCAACATGGCCTATGTGACCCTGGTGGTCGGCTTCATCTTCCTGTTCGCCTCGATCCAGGCGACGGCCTTGCTGCCGACGGGCTTCTTCCCGGAGGAGGACACTGCGCGTGTCGTCGCCAGCGTCGAGTTGCCGCCGGGCGCAACGCTGGAAGAAACCCGCGTCACGACCGACCAGATCGTCGACGCGCTGAAGACGATTCCCGAGGTCAGGCATGTCTTCGTGCTCGGTGGCGCCTCGCCGACCGGACAGCGCGAAGTCCGGCGCGCCTCGGTCACGATCATGCTGACGCCAAAGAGCGATCGTGCGGTCAAGCAAAAGGACCTGAAGGTCGTCATCGCCGAGAAGCTCGCCACCGTCCCCGATGCCCGGGCCTGGTATGTCAACGAGCGCGGCGAGCGCGAGATGGCGTTCTCGATTCTCTCCAAGGACGGCGATGCGCTCGACGAGGCGGTTGCCCGGATCGAGGCGCGCATGCGCCAGGTCGACGGCTACCTCAATGTCGCGACCGCTGGCTCACTCAGCCGGCCGGAGCTCCGCGTCACCCCGAAACTCGAGCAGGCAGCAACGCTCGGCGTCACGCCGGAGGCAATCTCGGAAGCGGTGCGCATCGCGACGATCGGCGATGCGGGTGCCAATCTTGCCAAGTTCAATGCCGGCGACCGGCTGGTGCCGATCCGTGTCCAGCTCGATGAGGCAGCGCGTGCCGACATCCGGAATATTGCCGCCCTGCGTGTCACCAATACGAGCGGCGTCTCGATTCCGCTGACGGCGGTGGCCGATATCGGCTTCGGCGAGGGGCCGAGCTCGATCGACCGCTATGACCGCGTCCGACGGGCTGCGATCGGCGCCGACCTGAAACGTGGTTTCGAACTCGGCACCGCGCAGGATACCTTCAACGAGATCGTCAAAGAGGTCGGACTGCCGGCGGGCGTCAGGATTGCCGCCACCGGTGACGCCGAGATCCAGGGCGAGGTCGTGCAGGGCTTCATCACGGCGATGACGACTGGCCTGATGCTGGTCTTCGCGCTGCTGATCCTGCTGTTCGGCTCGGTCGCCCAGCCGGTGACCATCCTGCTCTCGCTGCCGCTCTCCTTCGGCGGCGTGGTGATTGCGCTGCTCGCGACCAATAACCCGGTCTCGATGCCGGTCTATATCGGCCTGCTGATGCTGATGGGCATCGTCACCAAGAACGCGATCATGCTGGTCGATTTCGCGGTGGAGGAGGTCGCCCGCGGCAAGGACCGGATCACCTCACTGCTCGAAGCCGGGCGCAAGCGGGCCCGGCCGATCGTGATGACGACGATCGCGATGGCGGCGGGCATGTTGCCCTCCGCCTATGGCGTCGGCGATGGCGGCGAGTTCCGCGCGCCGATGGCGATCGCGGTGATCGGCGGTCTGATCGTCTCGACCGTGCTCAGCCTCGTCTTCGTGCCGTCCTTCTACACGGTGATGGACGATATCGGCCGTGGTTTCAGCTGGCTCTTCGGCCGCTTCTTCAGCAAGCCGGAGGATGAATCGGCCTGGGAGCCCATGGGGGATGAGGAATCGCCCGGCGAAGCCAGCGCCAAGGCGATGAGTGGAAAGCTGCCGCCGCCGCGGCTTGCGGCGGAGTAGGGTCGACGGGCAGGACACGACGGGCAGGACGGAGCCGAGCGGAAGCGGCTTTGCGTCTATAGTTTCGAGATCGGGCCGCAGAACCCTGCTGTGCTCC
This sequence comes from Allobosea sp. 05T422_2, assembly GCF_056396265.1. Classification (NCBI taxonomy): domain Bacteria; kingdom Pseudomonadati; phylum Pseudomonadota; class Alphaproteobacteria; order Hyphomicrobiales; family Alloboseaceae; genus Allobosea; species Allobosea sp. 05T422_2. The sequence goes on from NZ_JBFTLD010000152.1 coordinate 12,425, forward strand.
GCGGCTGGGGGAGCAATCTCAGGCCGMTTCAGAGGGGCGGGGCCAGGTCCGGCAGCAAATCTCAGCCCTTCCGCACCAGCAGAACGGCTGCCAGAATCGCCACGCCGCCAAAGGCCTGCGCGGGCGAGGGCTGCTCGGCAAAGATCGCCCAGGCAGCGAGAACGCTGACCAGTGCCGGCCAGACCATCACCAGCGAGGCGGCGCTGGCGCCGTATTGGCCGAGCGCCAGCGTGATCAAACCCTGGCCCAGCGCATGCGAGACGAGTCCGAGCGCGATGACCGCAAGCCAGCCCTGCAGACTCTGCGGCAGGATGGTTTCGCCAAGCAGGATCGCGACCGCGATGCAGAAGACGGCGCAGAGCGCGCTGGAGATCAGGCCGATGCGCCCGGCATCGGCAAAATCCCGGGCCCGGCGAATGGCGATGATGTAGATGGCGTAGGAGAAGGCTGCTCCGACCGCCAGGCTGTCGCCGAAAATGCTGCCMGGACTGGCCGCGGCCGTAGAAGACGCGAATTTCGGCAGCACCAGCATCAACGCACCGCCGATCGCCAGCAACAGCGCGCCGAGGATGCGCCCGGTCGGCTTCTCACCGAGCAGGAGCCAGGCCGCCAGGACGACGACGACCGGCGAGAGATTGCCGAGCAGCGAGGCGTTGGCGATCGTCGTGAAGCCGAGCGAGGCATTGTAGAGCGTCACGTCGACGGCGAAGGCGAACCCGGCCAGCGCGATCGGCCACCAGCTCCCCGAGCGCGCGGCCCCCGATCTGGGCTTGCGCTGTTCGAACGCGGTCCAGGCTGCGAGCACGGGCAGGGCAAAGAGCATGCGCCAGAAGCCGGCGGCGGCCGGTCCGACATCGGCATAGCGCACGAAGATGCCGGAAAAGCCGATGCAGGTCGCGCCTGTCATCAGGGCGACGAACATGGCAAGGCCGGGTGCAGCCGGACGTGACAGGGCGAGGCTCGGGGTGGTCATCAGGGTCATCCGCGACGGGCAGTGCCGGCGATATAGGGTGCTTCCTTCAATCGGAAAAACGGATTATTCTCATCGTTCCATTCGAAATTCCGATGGAGCGAGGCGATGGCGACTCATTTCGATCTGGCGGCGCTCGATATGCTGGTGACGGTCGCCGAGACCGGCGGTTTCACGGCAGCGAGCGTCAGGCTCGGCCGCACGCAATCGGCGGTTTCGGTCCGCATCCAGGATCTCGAAGCGCAATTGGGCCAGAAGCTGCTCGAGCRCTCGCGGCGTGGGGTGACGCCGACCGATGCCGGCGAACGGCTGATCGGTCATGCCCGCCGCCTGCTCGCGGTCGAGCGCGAAGCGCTGGCCGATCTGGGCGGCGAGGCAGCCACGGGGCGATTGCGGGTCGGCGTGCCCGACGATTATGTCGACGCCTACTTGCGTCCGCTGATCGCACGATTTGCGGCCGAGCATCCGCGTGTCGAGCTGGAACTGCGTTGCGATCTCTCGAAACGGATCGAGCCTGCGCTTGCGGCCGGCGAGTTCGATATCGCCGTGATCACGCAGGATCCGGTCCGGCCAAAGGGAGAAACGCTGCGCCGCGAGCCGCTGGTCTGGGTTGCGGCGCGCGGTCATCGCCCGGAATTGCAGGAGGTTCTGCCGCTCGCTTTATTTTCCGAAGGCTGCCGGGCGCGCCCTCGTGTCCTGGCGGCGCTCACCGGGGCAGGGCGGGCGCATCGGCTGGTCTTTTCCTCCTCGCATACGGCGGGAGTGATCTCCGCGGTCGAGGCCGGATTCTGCGTCACGGCGATCACCGAGAGTGCGGTGCCGCCGAGCCTGCGCCGGCTTGGCGCCGCCGAGGGCCTGCCACCGCTGTTCGAGCTTTCGGTCGGTCTCATCGTCGCGCCTAGCCCTAGTCTCGCGGCCCGGCGCTTCGCACAGGCGCTTCGCGAAGAAATGGCCGCGCCACGGCTTGCCGCGTGAGCCGCCCGCATTGCCCTTCGGCCCGCGGCCCACTACTGAGAAGCAATGAAATTCCTCGACCAAGCCAAGATCTATGTGAAGGCCGGCGACGGCGGCGCGGGCTGCGTCTCCTTCCGGCGTGAAAAATTCATCGAATTCGGCGGCCCCAATGGCGGCGACGGCGGACGCGGTGGCGATGTCGTGATCGAATGCGTGCAGGGGCTCAACACGCTGATCGACTTCCGCTTCCAGCAGCATTTCAAAGCCAGGATCGGCGAACACGGCATGGGCAAGGACCGGCACGGCGCCAATGGCCCGCCGATCGTGCTCAAGGTGCCGCCGGGTACGCAGGTCTTCGATGAAGACGGTGAGACCTTGATTGCCGACCTGACCGAATCCGGCCAGCGTTTCGTTCTGTGCAAGGGCGGCAATGGCGGCTTCGGCAACGCCTATTTCAAGACCTCGACCAACCAGGCGCCGCGCCATGCCAATCCGGGCCTGCCGGGCGAGGAGCGCTGGGTCTGGCTTCGCCTGAAACTGATCGCCGATGCCGGGCTTGTCGGCCTCCCCAATGCCGGCAAGTCGACTTTTCTTGCCACGGTTACCGCTGCAAAGCCGAAGATCGCCGATTACCCCTTCACCACCCTGCATCCCGGCCTTGGTGTCGTGCGGGTCGATGGGCGCGAGATGGTGTTGGCCGATATTCCTGGCCTGATCGAGGGAGCGCATGAGGGACATGGGCTCGGCGATCGCTTTCTCGGCCATATCGAGCGCTGCCGCGTGTTGCTGCATCTGGTCGAAGGCACCAGCGAGCACGCCGGCAAGGCTTACAAGACCGTTCGGGAGGAACTCGAGGCCTATGGCGAGGGCCTGGCCGAGAAGCCCGAGATCGTGGCGCTGTCTAAAGTGGACGCCCTGAGCCCGGAGCTGCTCAAGGAGCAGGTCGCGCG
>NZ_JBFTLD010000153.1:0-15200 GCF_056396265.1 Allobosea sp. 05T422_2
TGCGAGGAGCAGGGGCTCACTGAGCAAGATTGCCTTGCCGTCTGACGAGACGTTCTGTTGCGCGTTCGGCTTGAATTCGATCCGGACGCTCGCCGCCTCGAGCCGGGCCCTGGCTTTCGCGAGCTGTTCGCCGGCGCGCTCCAGCGTGTCGACCTCGGGCTTCGTGACGGTGATGGCTGCAGCTGCGGCCAAAGCGGTCATGCGCTTGCCGTCAGCTTCTTCGGCACTCTTGAGATCTAGCTCCAAGCGGGCGAGGAGATGCAGCGCGCGGCCGTGGTCAATGGCCCGCTGGACCGCGGCGAGCGCTTCGTCCGCAACGCTCCGCGCAGCCCGCGCTTGTGCGAGCCTCGCAGAGGTCGTGGCGGTCGCTCGCTCGAGCCGGCTTACGACGCTCTTGGCATCCTCGGCATCGTGAGTGGCCTGGGCCAGCGACGCCCGTGCGGCATCCGACGATTTCACGAGCGCCTGCCGCGCGGCGAGCCGTTCTGTGGCTGCCTCGGTCTCAGCCTTGCAGCGTGTGGCGTCACGGCCGGCRTTAACAACGATCGTCTCTAGCATCTCGGCCTGTACCATCGCCTCCTGCGCAGAGGCGAGGGCGGACAAGGCTTTCTCGAGAGAGGCGTCGTTGTGATAGCGCGCGACAATCTCGCGCTTCCTTGCGAGGTCGCCGACCTTGCTGTCATGGGCCGCGAGGCGAGAGGACATCTCTTCGCGACGAGCGGAGAGGGCTTCGACATCGTCGAGCAGCGCCTTGTAGTCACCGCGCGGCTTGTAGCGTTTGTCCCAGTAGGTGCTGCGCCGCGCCTCGGCTGCTGCAATCAGGGCTCTTCCGCGTTCTCCGCCGATGACCTGGCCGACTTCGGATTCAAGTGCTGAGGAAAGCGAGTCCCGGCCGGCGCCGACACCAAGCGCCTGATGTGAGAGCCCTTGCTCGACCCAGAGAAGCCCGAATATGCCCTGGTGATCCTGCGGCTTGGAACCACCGCGGCCAGGCGGGGTAAACCCGAACAACTCCGCCAGGCGATCATCGGCTGCGTCGCCGATATGACGCTCGTTGGCTCCGATCAGCTCGGCCTCGGGCTTCTGGCAAAAGGCCTTGCGAAGCGACCAGGCCTGCCCATCGAGCTCGAAGTCGACTTTGACCTGGGGACGGACATTCTGGTTGTAGGGCAGCATCGCCTGCGCGGCTTCGCCTCCGACGCGGTGACGCTCGAAGAAGGCGGCTCGCAGTGCTGCGAGAATGGTCGACTTGCCAGCTTCGTTGTCACCCGAGATGACGTTGAGGCCATTCTGGAGATCGTCGATGACGACGGATCGGAGCTTCCGGAAATCCTCGATCTCCAGGCGGCGAAGGAACATGGCTCAAGCGCCCTTGGAGAAATGGTCGAGATACATCATGCGAAGCGCCATGCGCGCAGCGCCGGCCTCCGGATCACCGTCATTGGTTGCCTTCGCGCGCAGTCGCTCGACCGCGGCACGAACGAAACCGGATTTGTCGAGCGCATCGAGATCATCGGAGGTTGGCTCATCGACCAACGCGCTGTCATCGATCTCGAGATGGTGAAGGCGGGCCTCCCAGGAGCGAAGCTCGCTTTCGAGGCGCCGGCGCTCGGCAAAGCTGACACTGCCTGCCAGCGAGAGCGAGACCACCTGATGGCGATGGCTCGCGGCGAGATCACTGAGCGTTTCGATGGCGCGATCGCATGTGCCATCGATGAGTTCGACCGCGACCTTGTTCCAGCGAAAGTGCCCGACAGCGACGGTCTCGACGATCTCCGATGCTCGCGGTCCGGGGATGTCGACGATGTAGACCGACCCGGCGTCATTGGCCTTGTGGCGGTCAGGTTCAGGCGTCCCGGAATAATAGGTCCGCTGGGCGATCTTCAAAGCCCCATGCCAGTCGCCGAGTGCCAGATAGCAAAGGTTGGCGGTCTCTGATCGATCCTCGGGGATTTCGTTCGACGATTCCGCGGCGCCCGGCAGTCGATTGGCAACGCTGCCATGGGCCAGGCCAATGCGGCATGCGCCGTCCCCGGATGGCGCATCGACGAACCAGGTGGTCTGGTCGAGCGCCTCTCGTCGGCGGCGCAACGGGGCGGGCAGAACGACAGCCCGACCGCTCCAGAGATCGAKCGGTTCCGGCTTGTCGGCGATGATGACATTCGCCGCCGGGCCCATGGCCTGGATCCGTGTCCAGACACTGTGGGCCAAGGCCGCGTCATGGTTTCCGGGCAGGAATATCCATTGTCCCTTGAAGGCGGCGAGGGCTTCGAGCGTGCGCACGATGGTCCGGTCCGAGACCKAGTTGCTGTCGAAGGCATCGCCTGCAACCAGCACGGCGTCGACCTGTCGCTCATGCGCCAGGCTGGCAATCGTCTCGACGGTCTTGATCCGCTGTGATCGCAGTTCCGCCCCGGGATCGCCGACAATGTTGGAGAACGGCTTACCGATCTGCCAGTCGGCGGTATGAAGAAAGCGAAATGCCACTGCGTCCCCCAGCCAAGGCGCCACCATCGTCGCTGGGCGTGAAAATGCAAGCTTTGGCTGCCGATTTCTGGGGGACGGGTGGTTTCCGCCGCCGAGAATGCCGAGTGCTCGATGCTCGCAATGGTCTGCCGCCGAAGAGCCTAGCGCAGGAGCTTGACGAGTTCCTGCGCAGCGGCGGTCGACGAAGCGGGGTTCTGGCCGGTGATCAGGCGGCCATCGACGATCGCGAAGCTCTGCCAGTCGGCTGCTCTTTCATAGCGTCCCCCGAGGCGCTTCAGTTCATCCTCGACGAGGAATGGCACGACGTTGGCGAGCTGGACGGCCTCCTCCTCGGAGTTGGTGAAGCCCGTKACGCGCTTGCCCTTGACGATCGGCTGCCCCTGCGAGGTTACCCGGTGCAGTACGCCCGGCGCGTGACAGACGGCGGCTACGGGCTTGCCGGCATTGTAGAACGCCTCGATCAGCGCAATCGAAGCCGGATCCTCGGCAAGGTCCCATAACGGGCCATGACCACCGGGATAGAAGACGGCGTCGTAGCTGTCTGCCGTCACGTCGCTGAGCTTGACGGTGTTTGCCAGGACCCGCTGCGCAGCCGGATCCTTCTTGAACCGCGTCATTGCGTCGGCCTGGTTGCCGGGCTCATCGCTCTTGGGGTCGATCGGTGGCTGGCCGCCTTTCGGCGAGGCAAGTGTGATCTCGGCGCCAGCGTCCTTGAAGACGTAGTAGGGCGCCGCGAATTCCTCGAGCCAGAAGCCGGTCAGCTTGCCGGTATCGCCAAGCTGATCATGTGACGTCAGCACCATCAGGATCTTCATCTTCGCAACTCCCTCGGTTGAACAACTCGCGATTGAACGGGCTCAGACGGATGACCACCTGAGCGCGGGGCCTGAAGGCGAAGCCGGAACGCCTGCGGGCTCGTCCGCCAGCCGATACGCGATGAGGATCATGGCCGGGAGCGAGAGTCTCGCTCTCAACCCGACGTCGTCCGATCATAGCACGGATGGCCGGGATGGCTTCGGGCGCCGGGCTAGCCTGATGCGCGTGCATTGCGCCGGATGGCCTGTGGCGGCTGGCCATAGCTTCTCAGGAAGGCACGCCGCATCCGCTCCCGGTCGGCGAAACCGGTTTGCTCGGCGATGGCCTCGACGGGGTGGCCGGTCTGCTCCATCAACAGGCGTGCGGCTTCGACCCGCAGGTTCTCGACCGCCTTGGCCGGCGACTGGCCGGTCTCCGCGCGGAAGGCGCGGCTGAACTGGCGGGGGCTGAGCCTGGCGGCGTCAGCGAGATCCTCGACGCTCAAGCGCGACTGGAGATTGCTCCTGGCATAGTCGAGTGCCGACTGAACGCGGTCCGACTTGGCGTCCATGTCGAGCAAGGCGGAATGCTGCGACTGGCCTCCCGCGCGCCGGTGATAGACAACCAGTTTTCGTGCCGTCATGCGTGCAACTTCGGGGCCGAGGTCCTTCTCGATCATGCCGAGGGCGAGATCGATGCCGGCGCTTGCGCCAGCTGATGTCCAGATCGGACCATCGACGATGAAGATACGGTCGGGATCGACCTTGATCCGGGGATAGCGCGCGGCGAGATCCCGGGCGCTTCCCCAATGGGTTGTCGCCTGGCGTCCGTCGAGCAGGCCGGCCTGAGCCAGAACGAAGGCTCCGGTGCAGATCGAAGCGACCCGGCGTGCCTTGGTCGCCGCCCGGCGCACGAAATCGATCATCGCAGCCGACACCTCCGATCCCGCCAGATCGCCACCGAAGATCATCGTGTCATAGGGCGTATCGTCGAAGGGCTCGGTCTGCAGCATCAGGCCGAGTGAGCTCTTCACCGCTCCTCCGCTCTGCGACATCACCCGGACGTCATAGAAGGGGGTGGTGGGGACCGAGAGATTGGCGAACTCGAAAGCCGAGAGCGCAGCGAAACTCATCAGCTGGAAGCCTGGCGAAACGACGAAACCGATCCGATGCATGGCACGCTCCGATCAGGTCCTTGATGTCCTGAAAGGTGGTATATTTGACATTTGAGACATGGGCAAGCAGGCCTAGATTTCCTCGCCATGGAGCCCCGCCAGGGGCAATGGAGATGAAACAATGAGCCAGGGATTCAAGGGTTTCGCACTGGTGACCGGCGCCTCGTCCGGTATTGGCGCGATCTACGCCGAGCGTCTCGCACGACGTGGCCACGATCTCATTCTCGTGGCGCGCAATGCCGAACGGCTGCGCAAGCTGGCCGACAGGATTGCAGCCGAGACGGGCCGCAAGGTCGAGGTCATCGCTGCCGATCTCGGCAAGCGCGACGATCTCGCCAGGGTCGAGGCGGAACTGCGGGGCAATCGGCGGATCACCACGCTGGTCAATAATGCCGGTGTCGGTGCGACGGCTCCGCTCCTGCAGTCGGACATCGACAAGATGAGCGACATGATTGCTCTGAACGTCAACGCCTTGATGCGCCTGACTTACGCCGCGGTGCCCGGATTCGTCGAACGCGGCGGCGGAACGATCATCAATATCGCTTCGATCGTCGCTGTCGCGCCGGAGCGCCTGAACGGCGTCTACGGTGGCTCCAAGGCCTTCGTCCTGGCCTTCAGCCAGTCCTTGAAGCATGAACTGTCGGACAAGGGCGTGCGGGTTCACGTCGTGCTGCCGGGAGCGACGGCCACCGACTTCTGGGAGATCGCCGGAAAGCCGGTCGAGCACCTGCCGAGCGAGATCGTGATGACGGCTGCGGCGATGGTCGACGCGGCCTTGGCCGGCCTGGACCTGGGTGAGTTCGTGACCGTGCCGTCCCTGCCGGATGTGGCTGACTGGAATGCCTTTGAGGCAGGACGGCAGGCGCTGCTGCCCAATCTTTCCCGCACCGAACCTGCTGCTCGCTATGGCGTCCGGCCCGAAGCGGCGTAAGCTCCCCGGCGGGCGGTCGGTCGAAGTGCGAAACATGTTTCAATCGCCTGGATCTCCGTCATTTCAGGCGATTGGAGGTGTGTCGCAACTCTCACTCATCTGAATGGAAGGAGTTCGACATGAGCGATACTCAACTGCGCAGCGAGACTGCAAACCGGAGCCTCGGAGCCCTGGGGGCCGACCTGAAGCTTGAGGTCGTCAGCATCCCCGTTGCGGATGTCGATCGCGCCAAGCGCTTCTACGGTGGCTTGGGTTGGCGACTTGATGCCGACATTGCAGGCGACAATTTCCGGGTTATCCAGGTCACGCCTCCAGGCTCGCCCGCTTCTGTCATCTTCGGCAAGGGCAACACCGTGGCCCCCTATCTCATCGTCTCCGACATCGTGGCGGCGCGCGCTGCACTCGCCGCTCGCGGAGCCGAGGTTGGCGAGATCTACCATTACGGCGAGCAGGGAGACCGTCGCAGCGGGCCCGAGCCGACACGGCGCAGCTACGCGTCGTGGCTCTCGTTCAAGGACCCGGACGGCAATGAATGGCTGCTGCAGGAGGTCACCCAGCGTCTGCCCGGACGGGTCGAGGCGGGTGATACACGCTTCGCCTCATCCAGGGAGCTCGCGGCCGCGCTCCGGCGTGCGGCGGCCGCGCATGGCGAACACGAGAAGCGAAACGGCGGCCAGCATGATGAGAACTGGCCGGACTGGTATGCCGAGTACATCGTGCAGGAGCAGGCCGGCAAATCGCTGCCGACATAGGGTTTTGCTACGACCCCATCGGCCGCTCCTTGGGCCGGCGCTGCTCACAGGTCTGGTTGAAGCGAGCGGCCAGCGCGTGGCTCGCATCGCTTTCCCCTGACGGTTGAGCCGCGGCGCGCCCGTCAGGATCAGGGGTCCGCGTCCGGATTGGCGATGGCCCGCCGCGGTCACCTGTCGGCGGGCCGTTCGCGAGTGCGGAGGGTCATGCCGCGTAGGCGGCGGCTGCGCACCTTGCAAAGCCCAGCGCCGGATCGATGAAGTTCGCCGGCGGCGGCGAGCCCCAGAGATTGATCCAGCGGTCGGAAAGCGACGGTGAAATCGTCCAGCTGCGCGGTTCGTAGAGCAGGTCATTGTCGATGCGGTCCATCCCCACCGACATTTCGACGACGCAGCCATTGGGGTCGACGTAATACTGGAAGACGTTGCCACCGGCGCCGTGGCGCCCMGGCCCCCACAGCAGTGAGCGGTTCTTGAGGACAAGCCCGTCAGCGATGCCGGCGAGGTCCTCGAGGGCGTGGAAGTCGAAGGCGTAGTGATGGAGATCGCCATCGCCGGGGCAAAGCGCTACGGTGTGGTGATAGCCGTCGGCGGCCCGAAACCAGCGGAATTCGTCGCCGCCGGTGCGATCCGAGAGCTCCATGCCGAGCAGCTTGACCAACAGGTCACTGAAGGCGAGCCGGTCGGGAACCTTGAGATTGACGTGCTCGATGCGTTTGGCACGCGCCCCAGGCCCGATATGGCGCTGTGCCTGATCGCGTGCGATGGGCGTGTGGACCTCGAAGATCGGCCCCCATGGCGTCGCGAACCGTATGGCGCGCTCGATGCCGTCATGAAGCGGCCTGTCGTCCAGGATCTCCAGGCCTTCCGAGCGCACCCGCCGCCCGATCTCGTCGACCGCTGCGGCGTCGGATGCTTCGAGCCCGATCGCCAATGTGGCGCGGCTGCCGCCTCGCGTCAGCGCGACCTCCCAGCGCCGTTCATTCGAAGACAGGAACACTGTGTCGCCGCGCCGGCCCGTCACCTTGAGACCCACGAGTTCGGCGAGGTCCTGCGCGGACCCGTCCGGATCGGGCGTCGTGAAGGCGACGAAGCCCATCTGACGAATGAGGTGGCTCATGCTGCTACTCCTGAGACTGTATGTTGCCGGGTCGGGTGTGGAGAGTGTTGTCAGGCGTCAGCGCGCGTTGACGCTGAAGCCACCATCGATGTTCAGCTTGGCGCCGTTGATGTAGCGGGCACGATCGGACGCGATGAAGAGTGCCAGGTCGGCAACCTCGTCGACCTMGGCCCAACGCTCCATGAAGATGCCGCGCTCGCGGCAGAAATCGGCGAGGAACTGCTCGCGGGTCTTGCCTTGCTGCTTGGCCAGGCCGTCCGCCCATTCCTCCCGGAATTCGGTGCCGACCAATCCCGGCACGATGGCATTGACMGTGATGCGCTCGTTCCAGAGATCCTGGGCGAGATAGCCGGTCGTGTGGATCAGCGCGGAATTGTTCAAGCCGTGCAGCATGGCAGGGCGCCAGACCGCGATCCCCGATGAGCCGGTGATGTTGATGACGCGCCCGGTACCGTCGCGAGCCATCATCGGCAGAAATTCGCGAATGACGCGCAGCGCGCCAAGCGTCTTGACCTCGATGAGCTCCCGCCACTCGTCATCGTTCCAGAGCACCTGCCTGTCGTTGCGCGTGACAGGAGCCCCTGCATTGTTGATCAGGATGTTGAGGGTCGAGAACCCGGGTACGGCTCGAAGCGTCTGCGCAGCGGATGCGACTGAATCCGCCTGGGTGATATCAGCCGAGACGGTGGTCACGGTCACCGACGTTTCCTTGCGGATCTCGTCGGCGGCTTCCTCCAGAGCCTCTCGTCCGCGCGCCAGCAGCGCCACGTTGACGCCTTCTCGCGCCAGCGCTCGTGCAATGCCCTTGCCAATGCCTTTACTGGCTCCGCACACCAAAGCGGTTCGCCCAGAAAGTCCCAGTTCCATGAGATGTTTCCTTGACTTGATGTCGTGAAGCTCTGCGGCGCACTCAGCCGTGCAGGTAGGCCTTGATGAGACTGTCGTCGGCGAGGACGCCCTGCCATTCGCCGCGCCTGATCTCCTGCGCGACCTTGCCGACGGAGAGCACATAGGCCCGGTCCGTCATTTCGGCGGCGATCGTGATGCTCTGTTCTACCAGCAGGATCGCCATGCCCTGGCTCCGCAGGTTGTTCAGGACGCCAAGGATCTCCTTGACGATCTTCGGGGCGAGCCCCGTCGTGAGTTCGTCGAGGATCAGGAGGTCTGGCTGCAGGAGAAGCGCGCGGGCAATGGCGACCATTTGCTGCTGCCCGCCCGAGAGCAGCCCGACTGACGAGTGATAGCGCTGCTGCACGGCAGGAAAGAGCGTCAGCACCTCCTCGAGGCTGAAGCGCGGGCTACCTCCGGAGGCCTTTCGGCCGGCGCTTTCAGCGAGGCGCAGATTGTCGCGAACGGTCAACTCGACGAAGAGATTTCTGTTTTCGAGMACAACCGCGATGCCGCGCTCGGCCCGGCGGTGCGGCGGCAGGTCGGTTAACTCGACGCCATCCTTGAGAACCCGACCAGCCATCGGTCTCACCAGACCGCACAAGGTTCGCACCAGCGTCGTCTTGCCGGCGCCATTGGGGCCGACGATCGCGACAGCCTCGTTCCGGCTGACCGACATCTCGATTCCATGCAGCACGGGCAGGGCGCCGTAACCAGCCTGGAGTGATTGGATCTGCAGCATGGCTCAGCCTCCCAGATAGGCTTCGCGCACGCGGGGATCGGCCTGGATCGCAGCCATGGGCCCGGATGCGATGATCTCGCCGAAATAGAGAGCGTGCACGGTGTCGGCGATCGTCATCAGGCCCATGTCGTGGCTGACCAGCAGGATGGTCATGCCCTCGCTGTTGAGCATCGCGATCCAGCTGCGCAATTGCCCGATCTCCTCGGTGTTGAGGCCCGAGGAGGGCTCGTCGAGCAGCAGCAGTCGCGGCGCCCCGACATAGGCGCGGGCAAGCTCGACGACGCGGCGCTGGCCGGCTGGCAGGCGTCCGGTCTGCGCATCCAGGAATTTGCCGAGCGCGAACTTGCGACAGGCCTCTTCGGCGGTATTGCGTAGCCGATCGAACTCGCGTCGCGCTGTGGGCGTGCGCAGCATGCTMGCCAGAATGCCGCTGCGGCCGTCCTTGTGCAGACCCACCATCACATTTTCCAGCACCGACATGCGCTCGAATACTTTCGGCGTCTGGAAGGTACGCATCAGACCATGACGGGTGCGCGCCTGGATGCTGTCGGCAGMCATATCGCGCCCGGATAGCAGGACCCGCCCGGCCTTGGGGCGCAGGAATCCGGAGACGATATTGAAGCAGGTGCTCTTTCCCGACCCGTTCGGCCCGATCAGCCCGACGATCTGGCCCTGCGGGACCGCGAAATTGACATCGGACAGCACCTTGAAGCCGCCGAAACTATGGGCGATGCCCGATAATTCCAGGGTCGCTTGCAGGTCGATCGGCCGCGAGGGGAGGCGTTTCAGGTCGGCGACAGCAGTCATCACGCCATCCTCCGTTTCACGAGTTGCGCGAGGCGATCTGCGCCTCCGATCAGCCCGTCGGGCAAGAGGGTGACGACCAGCACCAGCGCCAGCCCGAACAGAACCTGGTGAATGTCGCCRAGACCGCTGAGCAGCTCGGGGATGAATGTGACGAACAGCGCGCCGGCGATGATCCCCCAGACCGATGTCGAGCCGGCGACGACCGGAATCAGGAGGAATGCGATCGAGCGTTCGACCGTGAAGCTCTGCACGCTGATATAGGAGACGTAGTGCGCGAAGAGCGATCCGGCGAGCGAGCCGAGCATGGCGCAGATGACGAACATCGCAGTCTTGAGACGGTGCATGTCGACGCCGAGGACCTCAGCGGCCGGGGCGGCATCGCGCATGGCGCGCATGCCAAGGCCCGGACGCCCGCGGACGAGGTTGTCGGCGAGGAGCAGCACGAGGATCGCGATTGGCCAGACGAGGTAGTAGACCCGCTCGGGCGTATCGAAGGCGAAGCCGACGATGCTGAGCTTGGGAATGCCGCCAATGCCGAGCGTGCCGCCGGTCAGCCAGTCCCATTCGAAGAACAGGACATTGCCGATGAGKCTGAGGGCAAGCGTGGCCAGGGCGAGAAAGAAGCCGGTCAGGCGCAGGACCGGCCAGCCCACGGCGAGGGCAATCAAGGCGCTTGCCACCATGCCGGCCAGGAACCCGGCCAGGGTCGGCAAGCCGAGCTGAACCGTGAGATAGGCCGAGCTGTATGCGCCGATGCCGTAGAACAGCGCCTGGGCCAGATTGACGATGCCGCATTGACCGAGCAGCAGTCCGACACCGAGCCCGCCGATGGTGAACAGGCCGGCGAACACGAAGAGATCGATCAGGTGCCGCGACAGCAGGAGCGGCGCGAGGGCCCAGGCCAGGGCAAGCAGGAGAAGCAGGAGAGGTCGGCGCAGGTTATCCATGGCGCTAGCCTCCGATCCGCCCGACACGGCCGAGCAGGCCGTTCGGCATGACGATCATGATGACGATCATCATCGCGAGCGCGATCACGTCCTTGTAGCCGGAGGGAAAGCCGACGACGGCGAGGGATTCGAGCAGCCCAAGCGTGACGCCGCCCAGCACCGCTCCGAGCGGGTTGCTCAGTCCTCCAAGGATGGCGGCTGCGAAGCCCTTGAGGGTCAGGGCGATGCCCATGTGGTAGTTCACCGCAACCAGGGGAGCGACAAGGATGCCCGCGATCGCGCCGACGGTGCCGCCGAGCAGGAAGGTCAGAGAGCGCATCCGGCGAACATTGATGCCGTTCGTGGCGGCGCCGTCGGGATCCATGGACGCCGCCATCATCGACAGCCCGAGCAGCGTCCTGCCGTAGAAGAGGCGCAGACCGACGACCACGATGATCGCCGTACCGATCAGCCAGAGAGCCTGGATCTGCAGGAAGGCATCGAGGATCTCGATGACGCCTTCTTCGCCCCAGCTCGGCAGGAGATAGGAGTTGCGGCCTGCGAGATAGAGCACTGCGGCAGACAGCGTGACCGCCAGGCCGATGGTGAGCAGCAAGAAGCTTTCCTCGCCCGCGCGCTGGCGCATCATCGGCTGCACGAACAGGCGATCAATGATGACACCGACGGCCGCACCGGAGATGACGCCCAGAAGGATCGACAAGCCATAGGGCAGGCCGACGGGCTCCAGTGCGAAGACGGTGACCATCGCGCCGATCACGGCGAATTCGCCCTGCATCGCGTTGATGATCTGGGTGCCCTTGAAGATCACGGCGAGGCCTATGCCGATCAGCGCATAGACGAAGCCGTTGGTGATCCCGGACAGGATCGCCTGCATGACGAGACTGGCTGACATGATGAGAGGTCCGGTAGGGAAGGCAGGCGCTCGGCACCTGCTCCTCCACGGTCACTTGGCGGCGGAGTAGTCGAGGCGCGTGAACTTGCCCTTGACCAGCTTCGAGTAGTTGAAGCTGGCGAGCGTCAGCCCGCCCATATCCGGGGCAGAAAAGTCGAATTTCGCCATGACGCCCTGGTAGGGACGGCGCATTGCGCTGCAGAGGGCTTCGTTCGTGGCATCGGGCCCGGCTGTCTTGAGCGCCTGCGCCAGCGACATCACGGCATCCCAGCCCGCGGCCTCGAAATGCTTCGGCAGCCGGCCGTGTTCCTTCTGGAACAGGTCCACGAACTCGCGCTGATGTGGCAGCGGGTCTTCGGCGATCAGGAACTCGGCGTGGATGATGTTGTCGGCCGCATCGCCCATGGCCTTGACGTAGTCATAGGTCGCGGTGCCGTGGACGGAGATGATCGGCGCCGTGAGCCTCACCTGCCGCGCATTGCGGAAGGGCATCGGAGACGTTGATATGACGATGACGGCATCCGGCGCGCTCGCCCTCACCTTGGCGGCCTGCGTCGTCAGATCGGTGGCAGCGATCTCGAATTTCTCGACCTGGGACCAGGTGACGCCGAACTCTCCGGCGAGGTCCTTCATGCTGTTCCAGACGACCTGACCGTAGCCGGAATCATGCAGGACGCCGACCTTGCTCGCCTTCATGTCGCGGACATAGGAGAGCAGCGCACGTGCGTTCAACTCCTGTGACGGCGTGATGTGGAACACGCAGGTCCGGTCGCGTTCGACGGCAGGTCCCAGCCCTGAAAAGGCGATCTGGGTCAGCTTCAGCGGCGCCGTGATGCCGCCGACTGCGACGGTCTGGGCGATGCCGGAGGTGCCGATCAGCGCCTTGATCTTGTGAGAGTGCACCAGCGCGTTGACCTTGCTGACGGCGACATCCGGGCTCGACGCGTCGTCCTCGATCAGAATCTCGATCGGCTGACCGTTCACGCCGCCGCGTGCGTTCAAGGTCTTCTGAGCAAGCAGAATGCCTTCCCGCTCAGGGAGGCCGACACCGGCAATGGCGCCCGTGGCTGAGATCACGGCGCCGATCCTGATCGGCGCTCCGCTGGCGGCCGTCTGGGCAAGAGCAGGCATTGGGGACAGCGACAACAGCGCGGTCGGCGCGAGTGCGATGAGCGAACGATAGGCTTGCAGAGCCATGGCTGATTTCTCCCTCCGGATTGGGCGCTGGCCGCGCTCCTTGATTGAGGGGGAGGCTACGAGATTTTCATGTCATGTCAAATATTTTCGAAAATAAAAGATATCATGCGATATTCCGGGGCTTATGTTACAACCCGCGGCACGATGTCGATGTCCAGGATGTGGAGGCAATCTTGAATCTGGTCCGCCCAACCCAGCGCGAGCTCGCTCGTCAGGCGAATGAAGAGCCGAAGGGGCGTACGCGGATGTCGGGCATCTACGAGTTGCTGCGGCGCGACATTCTGGAGTGCCGACTGAAGCCGGGCATGCGCCTCCGTTTCGAGGAGTTGCGGACGCTCTATGAGATCGGCCTCAGCCCGTTGCGCGAAGCTCTTATGAAGCTGGCATCCGATGGGCTGGTGGTTCTGGAGGAGCACAAGGGCTTCCGTGTCGCTCCGGTCTCGCGGTCCGATCTTCTCGATATCACCTACATGCGCAAGGAATTCGATGCCATGGGGGTCAGATTGTCGATCGAGAAGGGGGATGATGCCTGGGAAGCCAACATTCTCGCCTCCCTGCATGAGCTTAGCAAAAAGCCCAAGCTCGGACCGGACGGGCTTGTCGATGCGGAATGGGAGAGGCGCCACCGGGCCTTTCACCTGACCTTGGTCTCGGCCTGCGGCTCCCCGTGGCTGCTTCATTTTCGCGAGCAATTATACGACCAGGCCGATCGCTATCGGCGCTTGTCGGTGCAGTACTTGCGTGAGCCTCGCGACCATCTCGCCGAGCATCGAGAGATTGCGGACGCAGCGCTCGCCCGCGATTCGGATGCCGCTGTTTTCCTCGTTCGTCGCCACCTGGATCGGACCGTGCAGATCCTTCTCGCGGCAGACGGGGTGCTGTCGGTCGACCTGTAGACATTATCGACAGATAGAAAGATATTCGAAAATCTGTTGACGCCCGGATTTTGGCTGCTACCGTCTCGACATCCAATCAAGGAGATGGCGATGCGGTACGTGAGTTATGTCTCGGGTCAGCAGGCGGGTTTGGCCGTCCGTGATGGCGCTGAGCTTTTCGATCTCGGTTCCGTCGATCTCGGCAAGGTCCTTGCGGATGGACCCGGTGCCGTTGCCGCGCTGGCCCGCGCGCCGCGGGGCAAGCGA
The DNA here is from genome assembly GCF_056396265.1 of Allobosea sp. 05T422_2. Taxonomy (NCBI): domain Bacteria; kingdom Pseudomonadati; phylum Pseudomonadota; class Alphaproteobacteria; order Hyphomicrobiales; family Alloboseaceae; genus Allobosea; species Allobosea sp. 05T422_2. Next base: position 13,872 of record NZ_JBFTLD010000153.1, read on the forward strand.
CTGGACCAGGCCACCCTTCGCTTTCTCCCGCCGGTTGCCCGACCGCCCAAGATCGTTTGCGTCGGGTTGAACTATGTCGATCACGCGGCCGAGAGCCCCTACAAGGACGTCCCGAGCTATCCGGCCGTCTTCCCGCGCTTTGCGTCGAGCCTTATCGGCCATGGCGAAGCCATCGTCCGCCCAGCGGTATCGGCCCAGCTTGATTTCGAGGGCGAGCTCGTGGCCGTGATCGGGCGAGGCGGCCGGCATATCTCGCGTGAAGCGGCGCTCGACCACGTCGCGGGTTATTCGATCTTCAACGACGGCTCGATCAGGGACTACCAGTTCAAGTCACCGCAATGGACGGTCGGCAAGAACTTCGACGATACCGGCGCGTTTGGCCCCGAATTCGTCACGGCCGACGAGTTGCCGCCGGGCGGCAAGGGCTTGAAGATCGAGACGCGCCTCAATGGCGTGGTGGTCCAGTCCGCGAATACCAGCGATCTGGTTTTCCCGCTTGCCGACCTGATCTTCTATCTCAGCGAGGCGATCACGCTGGAGCCTGGCGACCTGATCATTACCGGAACGCCGGCTGGGGTCGGATTTGCCCGCAAGCCGCCGCTCTTCATGAAGGATGGCGACATTTGCGAGGTCGAGATCGAAGGGCTCGGCGTGCTCCGGAATCCGGTGCGCGACGAGGTCGCTGTGGCGAGCGCAGCCTAGCCGCGCCGCCGCGTCGCACTGAACCCAAGCAAGAACAAGAATAGCCCAAAAGAAATGGACTGAACGAGGGAGTTTACGCTCATGACGCCGCTGGTTACCCGCCAGAGCTACATGGCCTTGAATGTCGAGGATCTGGATGCATGCGTAAGGGATGCAGAAAGCGTCCTTGGGTTGCGCATCGTCGACTACCATGACGGGCGCGCCGTGTTGACGGCGACAGGCCGTCGCGCGGAGTTGATGTTGCATCAGGCTTCCGGCAACGCAGCGCGGACGGTGGGCCTCGAGGCACTGGATGGCGATGCCGTCGAGGCCGCGGCCTCGCGCGCCTCAGCGGTTGGACTTGCGGTCTTGTCCCGCGAGCCGTCGCTGCCATGCATCGAGCGCTCGGTCACCTTCACGACCAGCGATGGCCATGTCTTCGAAGTTCATACTCCGATGCCGGCGGACCAGCCACGGCGCTACGCCGGGGCCGGGATTCACCCGCGCGGCATTTGTCACGTCAATCTGACGTCTCCCGATCCCTGGCGGATCTACGGTGAATTGCACGAGACCCTTGGTCTCAAGATTTCGGAGCGCACCTCGGGATGTGAACTGGTCTGGCTTCGCGCTGCCGACGGACGGCATCAC
>NZ_JBFTLD010000154.1:0-15077 GCF_056396265.1 Allobosea sp. 05T422_2
GTGCTGGTCTTGAGCCCTTATCTGGTCCAGATCATCGAGCCATCGGAACTCCGGGAACTCGGTCTCAAGCCCGCGGAATTCGATATCATCGCGATCAAGTCCCGCGTCCATTTCCGCCGGGGTTTCGACGATAGCGGCTTCGCGCCGACGATCCTGCTGGTCGAGCCGTCGCAGCCCTTCATGGGCACGGTGCATCTCGAAGCTCTGCCCTACGAGAACCTGACGCTGAAGGACTACTATCCCTATGGCAGCCCGCGCTTTCAGCCGGAGGAGGGTGGAGATCGCTAGCGTCGGCCCGACATAGCGGACGGCGGTTTTCGGGAAAGCCGATGCAAACACAAAGGCTGAGATCATCGGAGCGGATACGATATCCGGTCCGATGTCCAGGCGTGATCTCGGTGGTCCATTACGATGACCGCAGGACCGGGAAAGCGACTATTCCGATAGTACCGGCTCCGATTGAAATCTGACCTGTTCTGCGAGCAGGCGATAATGGGCTATCTGCCCCGCAGACCAGGTTTCGAACTCCGACAGAAAATCAGGCGCGACCGCGACCGTGCGGCCGCCGTGATCGACTGAAAAGCAGCCGCGCCGCTCGGCCTCATTCAGGATATTGCCGATATGCTGGCGCGAGACGCGAAAGCGCTCCGCCAATCCGCCATAGGACAACGAAACAGGTGCGGCGGCACCGGCGCGGGCCGCGTAATGAGCACCCAGCACGGCCGATAGCACCGGATAGCCGCAATCCTGTTCGGCCAACCGGACAATCTTCGCGAAGGGCGCGAAGTAGACGTCTTCCTGAAGGAACATATCGTAGGAACGGCCGAGCCAGTCGGCCAGAGCGATGTCCTGGCTGCGCAGGTGAGCGGCGAACGGCCGTGGCGGCGGGGCGATTTGCTCCGAAGCTTCGAGAAATGCCAGGGGTGAGCGACCGATCTCCAGGAGGAGCGCCATCGCGGGCTGTAGCCGCACGGCGCGGCGATCCTGGGAGGCGCGGGTCGCGACGACATACCCGCCCAGCTTCAGCGCAGCGACGAGGGCGGCGACCTGCCGGGGGCTGGCGTGTGCAGACCGCTGAAGGGCGGAAATCGTCGGCAGTTCTCCTCCGCTCCGGCGCCAGCGGGCATCCTGGCCGATCAAGGCGAACGAGACGAGATAGCGCAGCTTCTGTCCGAAGAACTTGTCAGCCGGCCAGGCCATCTCCGGTGGCTGCATCATCGCGATGCAGTAGTTCTGCAACGCGTGGCCGAAGGCGGGCGAACGGATCAGCTCGACCGCATAGGACCATACGGGCTCCTGCGCATAGGCATCGACGGCGGGATGCAGATGGTCGGCGCGGCTGACCGGCCGAAAAGCGTCGCTCATGGCGGAATACCTGCAAAGTTTGGACTTTGCTATCTGTGTGGGGGCTGGAGTAATGCGATGTCCAGAGCCGATCGAGATCGACAGATAACGAGCTATGCGCCCTTCTGCTATCAATTCCTCGAAGCCGCCGACAAAGAACGGGCGTATATCATCAAGGCACCATGATGTCAGAAGCGGATACATCAATTTTTACAGGATTTATTGTTCAATCACTTTGTATATTGCCTTCTGTTTCCTTGGGTCCCATGCCGCAAATGGGCAGACCAATGGCAATGTGGGCGGCCTGGGCGAGGTTTCAACCAATAATCCCTATCCTTTCAGCACACTGACCTTCATTGGGACGGCTGGTCATATCCGTGCCTTGAACGACGTGAACCTGGGCAGCCAGGTGTTGACCGACGATGACTCGGTCGCCCGGCTGACGGCCGTCGCCGGTCGAACATTGTCTGTGTCGTTCGGCCGGTTCGGACGAAATTCGACCCTCTATCTCGGTTCAGCCACCGACACCGGAAACATCAACGTGACCGGCTGGACTGGATTCGGAGGCCTGGGTGCGCGGCTGGTCATCGAGGGGGGCAATGCCATCGCCGCCGKCCAAGATCGGCTTGGGCTCGCCGACTTCGGTCGATCATTCCGCTCGATCACCATCAACGATGGCGCAACGCTGCAGTTCTCAAGCTACGAAGCGACAATCAACCGTCTCGAAGGCGGTGGCGCAATCGGGATCGCTGCGGCGCTGACGATTGGCGGCGGGACGTTCTCTACGAGCATTACGGGCGCGTCGCGCTTGAGCTTTCAGGGAGACAGCATCTGGACTGGGGTCGGCGCCGGCATCGGCACGCTCGAGGTGCGATCCGGCGCGACGCTGACCACCAACAATCCCGGCGCCGTCGAAGCGAAGACGAACCTCCAGATCGATGGCACCTATCGGCTCAACTCGGCCCTTGCCGTGGACGGCTTGAGCGGGAGCGGCCTGATCGAGCTGGGGCTTGGGGCGCGGCTGAGCGCAGGTTCGCAGGACGCCAGCTCGACCTTCAGCGGGGTGATCTCGGGCAGCGGGGGCGGGCTGACCAAGGACGGCAGCGGCACGCTGACCCTGGCTGGCGCCAGCACCTATACCGGTGCGACAATCGTCAATGGCGGCACTTTGCAGATGGGCATCGGCAACGCTCTGCCCTCTTCGACAAACATCACGCTGAATGGCGGGACCTGGAGGCTCGCGGGCTACGATCAGGCCGTCGCCAGCCTGGCGGGAAATGCGGGGACGACCGTCGCGCTCGGCTCGGCCACGCTGACCCTCGGCGGTGGCTCGAATATCGGTTTCTTCGGCAATATCACCGGGACCGGCGGCCTGACAAAAGTCGGGGCGAACAGTCAGGACTTGTACGGCGTCAATTCCTATTCAGGCCCGACAACCGTATCGGGCGGCATGCTCCGCATTGCGCTCGGCGGCACACTGCTCAACTCCCGGCAGATCAACATCTCGGGCGGAGCGGCCTTCGACGCGGTCAGCAGCAATGCGCTTTCGCCGCAAGCCGTCGTCACCCTGAGCGGCGCGAATACGAGTTTCCGGATCAACGGCGACCAGAGCATTGGCGCGCTCAGCGGTACGGCAGGCGCGCAGGTGATCTTTGGTGCCGGACGCACTCTGACCGTCGGTGGCAACAATGCCAATAGCACCTTCGCTGGCAATGTCGGATCGGACGGCCATGGCAGCCTGATCAAGACCGGCACGGGCGGGTTCACGCTCTCGGGCGCGAGCAGCTACACCGGTTCGACCACAGTCGATGGCGGCACGCTGGTCGTGAACGGCTCGATCGCCGCTTCTTCCGGCGTGACGCTCAACGCCGGGGGCACGCTTGGCGGCTCGGGCACCGTCCCGGGCGTGACCGTCACCGGCGGCACGCTCTCGCCTGGCAACTCTCCGGGCACGCTGACGGTCTCCGGCAATCTCATGATGGACGCGGTCTCGACCTACCGTGCCGAGGTGCAGGGGCCGCTCGCCGACCGCATCAATGTCAGCGGCACGGCTGCGCTCGCCGGCACGCTGCAGATCGTGCCACTCGGCCAGACCTTCCGTTTCAACAGCCCCTACACCCTGCTCTCGGCAGCGGGCGGGCGGAGCGGCACCTTCGGCACCGTCGACACGACCGGCGCTTTCGGCGACGGCGTCACCACGACCGTGAGCTACACCGCCCAGGACGTGCAGTTGACCTTGACCCCGCGCCCGCTGACACCCGGCGGCTCAGGGGATCCCGGCTCGTCACCAGGCTCGCCACCCGGCTCTCCATCGGGCTCGCCTGCGCTCGGCGTGACCTCGCCGCGTAACGCCTATGCCGTCGCCGCCTCGATCGACAGGGCGGTGGCGAATGGGGGCGACGCCTCGCCGCTGTTCAACCTCTACAACCAGCCGGCGAGCGCGATTCCGGCCGTCGTCAACCAACTCTCGGGCGAGATCCATGCCAGCGTTCCGGCGCTCGGCTTCCAGGCGGCGAACGCGTTCCTCGGCACCATGCTCGACCCCAACGGCCGCGGCCGTCTGGCCGGTGCGGCGGGGGCGCCCGGCGGAGCGGCCGGCTTCACCGCCGGTCTGCCCTCGAAAGGAAGCGCCGCCGGGCCTGCCACCTTCGACCCGGCGCGCTTCTCGCTCTGGGGCGCTCCCTTTGGCTCGCGCGGACGCAATGATGGCGAGCGCCTTATCGGCTCGGCCAATCGCACGCTCGATGACGCGCATCTGGCGGTCGGCGCCGATGTCCTGCTGGCGCCGGGTACGGTCGCGGGTGTCGCGGTCGCCGCGGGCCAGGCGCGCGCCTCGCTGTCCGGCGGGCTCGGCAAGATCCACAGCGACGCCTTCCAGGCGGGGCTCTATGGCCTGACCAGGCTCGGCCCGGTCAACCTCGCCGCCGCCGGCGGCTATGCCAGACTGGACAACGACGTCCACCGCGCCGTGCCGGCGCTCGGCAATGCGCTGAGCTCCTCCTATGCCAGTACGGCCTGGAGCGGGCGGCTGCAGGCGACCGCGGCGCTGGCAAGCTGGAACGGCCTCACAATCTCGCCGCTGGCGGCCCTGCAGGCGGTGCATGTGCGCAGCCCCACCTTCACGGAAGGGGCCGGGTTCGCCGGCAATGCCGGTGCACTCAGTGTCGCCAGGCGCAACGCTGTCACCAGCCGTTGGGAAGTCGGCTTCCAGCTCGACGGGCAGGCGATGGTCGGCGCAGTGCCGGTCACCGGCTTCGCGCGAGCCGCCTGGGCTCATTACGTCGAGCGCGATGCCAGCCTCGCCGCCAGCCTGATTGCGCTGCCGGGCGCGAGTTTCGCCGCCAGCGGGGCCCGGCCCGACCGCGACAGCGCCCTGATCGCCGCCGGCCTGGACGCAAAGTTCAACGAGCGTGTCTCGCTCGGCATCCGCCTCGACAGCGAGCTCTCCACCAACACCAGAAGCCTCGGCGGCACCGCACGGCTCGCCGTCAACTTCTGACGAGGGCGGATGCGGCGTCGTTGTCGGGCGGAGAACGCCGGTTCGCCTTCGGCGGACATTGCCTGTTTCGGGTGGGACCGTCGGCGCGGGGTGGAGGTGATCGAGAGCGGTGCTATGAAGGGGACATGCCCGGTGCGGATGCGATCACGCTGCATCGCCTCAGGCACCCAACCATCATCTCTGTTCCAGCAACGGTTCCAGTGTCCTGAATGTCCGACAACGCCGCAATCGCATCCCGCATCGCCGCCGAGATCGGCGCGCGCCTGCCGCAGGCAGCCGCCGCCATTGCACTGATCGACGAGGGGGCGACCATTCCCTTCATCGCGCGCTATCGCAAGGAGGCGACCGGGGGGCTGGACGACACCCAACTGCGCCTGCTCGGAGAACGGCTGATCTATCTGCGCGAACTCGAAGGTCGACGCGCCGCCATTCTCGGGGCCATTCGCCAGCAGGAGAAGCTCACGCCTGAACTCGAGGCCTCGATCTCTGCCGCCACGACCAAGGCGGAGCTGGAGGACATCTATCTTCCGTTCAAGCCCAAGCGCCGCAACAAGGCCGAGATTGCGCGTGAGCGCGGCCTGGGGCCACTCGCCGAGGCGATCCTGGCCAATCGCCGAGCTGTCCCGGCCGAGCTGGCGGCGGCCTATCTGGCCGACGACGTGCCTGACACCAAGAGCGCGCTGGACGGTGCCCGGGACATTCTGTCGGAGCAGTTCGCCCAGAATGCCGAACTGCTCGGTCGTTTGCGCGGCTACCTCCATCAAAGGGCCGAGTTGCGTGCGCGCGTGATCGCAGGGAAGGAGGAGGCGGGCGCCAAGTTCGCCGACTATTTCGATCACGTCGAGCGCTGGGCCAACGTGCCGAGCCACCGTGCGCTGGCCATGCTGCGGGGCCGGAACGAGGACATTCTGACGCTCGACATCGAGGTGGACAGGGATGATCCGCGCCCGGTCAAGCCGGTGATGCGCATGATCGCCGACACCTACGCGATCGGCGACAGGTTGCCGGGCGATGCCTGGCTGATGGAGGTCGTCGGCTGGACCTGGCGGGCGAAGCTGTCGCTTCACCTCTCGGTGGACCTGATGACCGATCTGCGGATGAAGGCCGAGGCCGAGGCGATCAATGTCTTCGCCCGCAACCTCAAGAATCTGCTTCTGGCCGCACCGGCCGGATCGCGGGCGACCATGGGTCTCGATCCCGGCATCCGGACCGGCGTGAAGGTGGCGGTGGTCGACGGCACCGGCAAGCTGCTTGCCACCACGACCGTCTATCCATTCCAGCCGCGGAACGATGTTCGCGGCACGCAGGCCGAGCTTGCGAGCCTCATCCGCAAGCATGGCGTGGAACTTGTCTCCATCGGCAACGGGACCGGCAGTCGCGAGACCGAGAAGCTTGTCGCGGAGCTGCTCGGCGATCTGCCGCCGCCCAAGCCGATCAAGGTGGTCGTCTCGGAGGCCGGCGCCTCGGTTTATTCCGCCTCGGAACAGGCCGCCGCCGAGTTCCCGGACCTCGACGTCACGCTGCGCGGCGCGGTTTCCATCGCAAGGCGCCTGCAGGACCCGTTGGCGGAGCTCGTCAAGATCGATCCGAAATCGATCGGCGTCGGCCAGTATCAGCACGATGTCGATCAGTATCATCTCGCCCGCGCGCTCGACGCCATGGTCGAGGATGCCGTGAACGCAGTCGGGGTCGACCTCAACACGGCCTCGGCCTCGCTGCTGGCGCGGGTATCGGGGCTCGGCGCTGCGCTCGCCGAAGCGATCGTCGCGCATCGCGATGTCAACGGACCGTTCGGTACGCGCCGCCAGTTGCTCGCCGTTGCCAGGCTCGGACCTCGGACCTTCGAGCAATGCGCCGGGTTCCTGCGCATCCGGGACGGATCAGAACCACTCGACGCCTCATCGGTGCATCCGGAGGCCTATGGCGTCGCCCGCAAGATCGTCGCCGCCTGCGGGCGCGACCTGCGCTCCCTGATGGGTGACAGCGCTGTGCTGTCCAGGCTCGATCCTCGCAGCTTCGTCGACGATCGCTTCGGCTTGCCGACTGTCCGCGACATCATCGCCGAGCTCGACAAGCCGGGCCGCGACCCACGTCCTGCCTTCAAGACCGCGGCCTTCGCTGATGGCATCGACGACATGAAGGACCTCGAAGTCGGGATGACGCTGGAGGGCACGGTGACGAATGTTGCCGCCTTCGGCGCCTTCGTCGACATCGGCGTCCATCAGGACGGGCTCGTCCATGTCTCGCAGCTTGCCGAGCGCTTCGTGAAGGACGCGCATGAGGTGGTGAAGGTCGGCGACGTCGTGAAGGTGCGTGTCTTGGAGATCGACATCAAGCGCAAGCGCATCTCGCTGTCCATGCGCAGCGACGCAGGCGGCGACAGCTCGAAGGGGCCGCGTGAGACCGCGCGCCAGGATGCGCGCGGCGGCCAGGGGGCTCGCGACGGCCAGGATGCCCGCGGCGGCAAGGACGCGCGCGACGGCAAGGGTAACCCGGGCCGGGGAGGGCCGGCGCGGACACCGCAGAAGGAAAGCCAGGGTGCCCTGGGTGCAGCCCTCATGGACGCGCTCAAGCGTCGATAAGGAAGCCGAACCGCCCCCCTTGGCCAAGCCGGCCAAGGGGGGCGACCGATCTCAGGGATGTGAAGATCGGTCTCTGGCACGGCAGCGCCACTCGACAGGGGAAATGATACCAACAAAGGCGCCGCCAGCGGCAGCCATATGATTGTCGGCGTCCGCTCCGAATTTGTGGCCAGCCAGAGCACTGCTCTCGATCGAGTGTCCGAGCCGCGCCAAGCCATCCACCACGTTGTAGCCGCCGTTGACGTCTTCCAGCGAGGCATCGTTCAGCGGAGCGTTATCGGGCTCTGTGCTCATCGGTCTGCTCCTTCCCGGGCCGGGCCCGTCATTGCGTTGAGAAAGGCCTATCGAGGCCTGCTTACGCCGCGTGTTCCCTGGATCACTTGTGCCTATTTGATCTTTCTTGGAGCGAATCCAGCGTGGCCTTGAACGGTTCGAAGAGTTTTCCGAACACCTTTCCCCAGCTGTCGATCGGATGCAGAATTGATAGATTCATTTTCTCTGCTCCCGTGACAGTCTCCAATTCGTCATCGGAGAGTTTCATGTCTTTGCGATCTTCGCCGGTTTCAAGCTTTTCGTTGCCCATTGTCTTCTCCGTCGAGCTGTGGCTGCCTTGAGCCACGTGGGGTGGGATGTGCCAGACACCGCAGCAGCTCCCGCACGGTCATGACGCGGAGGCTTCAAATCACGGCGCCGGGCCAGGCCGGAACGCGGGCATCCTGCAGCGGGCTATCCGCGCGGCCTGATCTGATCAGGTTGATTCAATCTGATCGGATCAGGCTCCAAATTATTGATAGGGTTCAGGTTCTGCGGATGGCCGGGGCTTCGCAATTGCCGGCACGATCCCAGCGGATATAGCCGCCATTGCCGTCCGGGCGGACGGAGCTTCTGTTTTCGGTCGGCTTGAAGAAACCATGGGCGTCTCCGGGCACGGTCGTCACCCACATCGAAGCCTTGCCGCTATGGTCCCAATGCCCACCGGTTCCGGCGCCATGCACGTCGTCGAGCTCGGCCTCGTCGAGCTTGCGGTTGCTGCTGTCGATCTTGCTGTTCATATCGGGTCCCTCTGCGTTCGGATCGTCGGCGATGGTTCTGAACATTCCATAGTCACGTTCGGGAGATGTCTGGTTCACGCGACCTGCCTGAGCGCCAGTTGGGCGAACACTCCGCCCCGCTCCAGAAGCTCGCGATAGCTTCCTTCCTCGGCGACCCGCCCTCCCTGCAGCACATAGATGCGGTCGGCGTTCTGGATGGTCGACAGGCGGTGCGCGATGACGACGCGGGTGGCGTCGAGCCATTCCAGCCCTTGGGAGACAATCTGCTGGGTCCGGTTGTCCAGCGCGCTGGTCGCTTCGTCGAAGAGCAGGATCCGCGGCCGGCGCACCACCGCACGCGCGATCAGCAGGCGCTGCCGCTGGCCGCCCGAGAGCAGCGTGCCGTCTTCGCCGACGAAGGTGTGCATGCGCATCGGCATGGCCCGGATGTCGGCGTCCAGTCCGGCGAGGCGCGCCGCCTCCCAGGCATCCGCCTCTTTCAGCGCGGCGCCGTTGAGGATATTGTCCAGGATGGTACCGCTCGTGGCGCGGCTCGACTGGAGCACGACGCCCATCTGCCGGCGCAGCGCACGCAGATCGAGGCTGCTCAACTCCTGGTCGTCGAAGAACACCGAGCCGCTCTCCGGCGTCTCGAAACCCAGCAGAATGCGGATCAGCGTCGACTTGCCGGAACCGGAGGTACCGACGATGCCGACGAACTCGCCGGGCCTGATCCTGATCGACACGCCGTCGAGAACGGCAGGGCCGTCGACGCGGTAGCGAAACACCACATCGTTGACCTCGATCCCGCCGCGCAGATCGTGCAGGGCGCCGCGCCGGCCGATGTTCTCGGGCGAGGCCGCGAGCAGCGGCGCGGCACGGCCATAGAGCGGCTTCAGGGACAACAAGGCGGGCAGCGCGCTTCCCAGCGACAGGGTCGCCGCCATGAACTGGCCATAGGCGGCGTTGAAGGCGACGAAGCGGCCGATGCCGATCTCGATCCCGCCGAGGCCGACGATCCCGATCAGCAGGGCGGCCGAGGCGATGCCAAAAGCCGTTCCGAAAGCGGAGAAGCCGGATGAAAGCGCGCCCTGCCGGAAGCCGAGGGCCCGCCGCGCGATGAAGAGCGGCGACCAGCGGGCGAAGGCCCGCGCCTCGGCGCCCGCGACCTTCAGCTTCGCGATGCCCTGGATCAGTTGCAGCGCCAGGGCCTGCAGCCGGCCTTCCGTTTCAAGAGCCCGCTGCTTCCAGGCGAGCATCCGCAGATTGACCCCCACCATCACGACGAGCTGGACGATGACGAGGCCGATCGCGACGAGGGCGAGGCGCCATTCGTAATAGAGAATCAGGGCGAGGCTGGAGACCGAGAAGACCGCCGAGAGCAGGGAGCTGACCGCCGTCCCGCTCACCGCGTCGCGCATCTGGTTGATCGCCGCGGCCCGCAAGGCGAGATCGCCCGCGGCGTGGTTTCGGAAAAAACCGGCCGGCAAGCGCAGGAGTCGGTCCCACACCGCTCCTTCGAGATCGGTGTTCAGGAGCGTGGCGAGCCGCAGCACCAGAAAGCCGCGCACGAGCTCAAAGACGATGCCGCCGAGCCCGAGCGCCGCGATGCCGGCCGTGAGTTGGAGCAGTTCGGGATACGAGGCCGCCGGAATCACCGTCTCGAACAGGATCTCGGTCGCCATCGGCGTCACGAGGCCGAGCAGACTCCCGGCCAGCCCGATGATCAGGATGGCCATCAGGGCGGGCCACGCGAGTGGCGCGGCGAAGCGCAGCAGCCCGCTTCCGTCGATCGCCGCGTCGGGGAGGCGGCGCTGGAGCACGTAGCCGTAGTCGGCGACGGCAGCCGCCGTCCCGGCATCGACGGGCCGGTCCCGGCCCGCCTCGCGGATGCGGTAGCCGCCTCGCCAACCCGTTCCGGCGATCAGCGCGGCCGGGCTGCCGTCCTCGCGCCGGAAGCCGAGAACCGATTGCCCGCCCCGGCGCCACCAACCCGGCTCCAGTCGGATGCGGCGTGTCCGCACGCCGGCCCAGGCGGCGAGGTCGGCGATCTGTCGCTCGATCGGCAGGCCGTCATCCTTGCCCGCCTCGGGCGACGGCGTGGAGGGCATGCTGACCGCCGTGGCCTCGGCGACGGTGCGGAAAGTCGACGCGAGCGAAGCGCCGTGCAGCACGCCGCCGGCGGCAGGAGCCAGAAGCGGCGCGACGCTCGAGGCCAGGACGGCGCGGTCGCGGACAACCTTGCCGGCGATGCGGGCGACCTCGTCGTCGTCCCGGTTCGCTTCCGCGAAGGCGAGTGCGCGGGTTATCCGCTCGTGATGTCCGAGCAGGGCGCGCGCGAGGCCGCCTTCCGCGGCCAAGGCCGCGCTCGTGCGGCAGCCGATCGCGGTGCTGCGTTCAGCGACGATTCCACCCGATGTCACCGGGACCGCGGGCATTCCGGGGAGAACCGGGCCGGCGCCCGGCAGATCGGTCAGAAGGGCTGCGTCGCCGGCTGCGGCCCAGAGCAGCCCTTGCGCCGGCCGCGCGACACAACCCGGTTCGAGCCTGCCTTCTCCATCGCCGAGCAGGACGGGGGTGCCCGTCAAAGGCTCGGCTGCAGCGCGGGCGGTGCGCTCGACCCAACTCTCTGCTGCTTCGATCGCGGCGGCCTCGCCGGCATCGAGGCTGGCCAGGAAGGGCTCGATCGCGAAGGCCGACAGCCGCGATCCCAGCGCGGGAAAGGCAAGGAGCCGCGCTTCCGCCGGAATCGGCGATAGAGCCGCTGTCAGGGAAAGCGGCAGGGCGATGTCGTGGGGACCGAGAGTAGCCAGGCGCCGGCGCCGTCCCGCCCGGCCGGGCCAGTCGAGATAGAGATCGGCCGAGCCAGCATCGACCCGCAGGCCGGCGGCCGAGACGGGCACGGCTCCGCTGGGATCGACGGGCGTCGTGCCGGAGGCGGCGAGCRGGTGAGGAGCTTCATGCAGCACGGATCAGTTCCCCATAGGTGCCCGGCTGGTGGTAGAGCGCCTCATGCGATCCGCGCTGGACGATCCGGCCTCGGTCGAGCACGAGAATCTCGTCGCAATCGCGGATGGCGCTGAGGCGGTGGGTGACCAGGATGATGGTGCAGCCGCGGCGTCGCAGATTGTCGAGGATCGCCGCTTCGGTCGCGGCATCGAGGGCGGAGGTCGCCTCGTCGAGCACGAGGATGCTCGGTTCCCCCACCAGCGCACGGGCGATCTCCAGGCGCTGGGCCTGGCCGCCCGACCAGTTACTGCCGCCCTCGCTGACCGGGGCATCGTAGCCGCCGGGGCGCGCCGCGATGGTGTCGTGCAGCCCGGCATCGCGGGCGGCCTCGACGATCGTCCGCTCGCTCACCCGCGGGTCCCAGAGCGTCAGGTTCTCGCGAACGGTGCCCTCCATCAGGACAACGGATTGCTCGACATAGGCGATCGAGGCGGCGCGGGCGCCCGGCAGAATCCGGTCAGCCGGCTGCCCGTCGAAGGCGATGGCGCCCGCCCAGGGATCGGCCAGCCCGACTATCAGCCGCGCGATCGTGGATTTGCCGCTGCCGGAGGGGCCGACCAGGGCGATGCGCGCACCCGGCGCGACGGTCAGCGAAAAGCCTTCAACCAGCGGCGGATCGAGCGGGTTGTAGCCATAGGCGAGATCGGTGATCTCGACCGCGCCGGAGAGGCGGCGGGGCGCATTCTCGGGCGCTTCGGAAAATTTCGGATCCAGGCGGCGGTCGAGCGGATAGCGCAGCACGTCGTCGACGCGCTCCATCGCCACCCGCAATTCGCGCATGCCCGAGGCGACGCCGACGAGCCCGCTCACCTGCGACAGGAAGCTCGACAGCACGGTCTGGAAGGCTGCGAGCGTCCCGATCGTGATCAGCCCCTCCATGACGCGCCAGCCGCCGACGCCGAGGATCGCGGCCATCGTCAGCGCGCCGAGCGCGCGCGGGATCAGATCGAGGAGCTGGAGCGGCAATTGCGAGCGGTGCACCGCATTCATGGTGCGCGCCTGCGCATTGGCCCAGCGATTCAGGAAATCGTCCTCGGAGGCCGTCGCCTTCAAGGTCTCGATCGACTGGATGCCGCTGATGGAAAGGCTGCCGAGCGCCGCGTGCTCGCGCATGACGGTGCGGGCGGCATCCTCCTGTCGCCGCGCGATGAGACGGGCAAACACCGCGTTGAAGAGAGCGAGCGCCAACCCGATGCCGRCCAGCACCGGATCATAGACCGCCATGAGGGCGCCGTAGAACAGGGCCGCGAGCCCGGTCACCAGCATGGCCGAAACCTGGCTGCCGATCAGGTCGCAGGCCCGCTCCGTCGTCGCGAGCCGGCTCGCGATGTCGCCCGCATAGCGCTGGGCGAAGAAGCTCGGCGAGAGCCGCAGCAGGTGCCATGTCAGCTTCAGGCCCAGCGACACGCCGAGCTTCCATTGCAGGCGCGCGAGGAAATAGCCTTGCAGCCAGCTCAGCAGCCCGCCGAGAAGGGCCGCACAGGCGAGGCCGAGCAGCAGCGGCCGCATCCAGTCCGTCAGATGGCGCACGAGGATGTCGTCGACGAAGACCTTCGTCGCCGCCGGAACGAAGATGCCGGGCAGGAGGGCGGCGATGCCGGCCAGAACCAGGAAAACGACGGCGCCGCGCGAGGGCGCGAGCTGGTCGCGCACCGCGCCCCAGACATTCGTCCGCTCGCCTGAAGGCTGGAAATCGGGCCCCGGCGCCATCGTCAGCATCACGCCGGTGAAGGCGCGGTCGAATTCCTCATGCGTGACCGTGCGCGGGCCACTGGCGGGATCGTTGAGATAGACGACCTTGCGGCCGACCCCCTCCAGCACGACGAAATGGTTGAATTCCCAGAACAGGATCGCCGGCAGCGGTTTGCCGGCGAGCTTGTCCGGCTCGGTGCGCCAGCCCTCGGCCACCAGGCCGTAGCGGCGCGCCGCCTGCACCAGGTTCTTCGCCTTGCTGCCGTCGCGCGAGACGCCGCAGGCGACGCGCAGCTCCTCGAGCGGCACCCATTTGCCGTGATGGGCCAGGACCATGGCGAGACAGGCGGCGCCGCATTCGACGGCCTCCATCTGCAAGATGGTCGGGACCCGCTTGCGGCCGGTCTGCGGGAAGCGCACGGGAGGCACCTTGCTCATAGGCCGACGAACCGGCGCAGCGCTGGAATGAACAGGCTGATCGGCCGGCCCGACTTCACGGTCACCTGGCCTTCCAAGAGAGTGGTCGAGGCGAGTTCGATCTGCTCGCTGCGCTTGGAGGTCCAGGCGTAGCTGTCAGGGCCGCCGGAACCGGGATTGATCCGCACGACGAGCTGGAGCGGCGGCCCAGCCTTGGTGAAGAGGCGGGCGAGATCGGGGTTGCCGAGGCGATGGGTCAGCGCCGCCTCGTTCTCCGGGCTGTCGTCGACCTGGATGACCGTGCCGATCAGCGAGCCGTATTCCTCCTTCTTGKCGGTGGAGGGCGACAGGCGCACCTCCATGCCGAGCTTGACCTCCTTGCCGCTATCGGCCGGCACGTAGAGCAGGGCGTCGAGCCGGGGGCCGCCCTGTTCGATCACCATCAGCTTCTGGCCGGCGCTGACCAGTGCATGGTCGCCGGCCTCGTTGGTGGTGATGGTGCCGTCGGAACGGGCCACGATGGTGGTCGCCAGGTTCTCGCTGAGATGGCTCTGGGCGCGCTGCCCCTCGGCGTCGCGCAACTGGCGATCGAGCGCCGCGCGCTCCTGGTCGGTCTGGTGGCGCAGGGTCTGGAGCGAGGCGTCGAGCGATAACAGCTCCGTTCGCGCCCGGGAGATCGATTCGCGCGCGGCGAACAGCCTCTCGCGGGTTTCGATGATCCGGTCGGAGGGCATCAACCCCTTGGACAAGAGGGATTCGCGCTGACCGAGCAAGGTGTTGAGCGCGTCCACCCGGGATGCTCCGAGATCGATCGTCTCCTGCAGGGCCTCGCGCTTGCGCTGGGCCGCGATCGTCTCCTTGAGGATGCGGTCCTCGATCTGCGCAGCGAGCGCTGCGCGCTGCGCAGTGAGCTGGGTGACGCGGCTATCGACATCGACGAGGCGGGCGGCGTCCTCGGGCGCGCTGAGCCGGGCGATCAGATCGCCCTTCTTCACCTTGTCGCCGCGCTGACGATAGCTGTCGAGCCAGCCTGCCTTGGGAGCATAGACGCTGACGAAAGCGCCTCCCGCCGGGACGAGCAGGCCCTTGCCGCTGACGGTGGTGCGATAGCTGCCGAGGATCGACCAGCCGAGGCAGCCGGTCACGATCACCAGCGCCGTGCCCAGCGCCGCCCAGCCATGCGGAGAGGTGACGCGCACCATCTCGTCGAGTCGGTCGGGGCCCGCGAGATTGTCGAGTGCTTCTTTGCGGTAGAGAGCCGCCGTCATGTCGCATCGTCTCGGAACGAGGGGTCGTGCGGCCGCCGTCGCGAGGGCGGCGCGGCCGGATGGGGAAGGGGCCATGTTCCGAACGCCGTCGGAACATGGCCCCTTCGATCAGCCTTGCGGCTCAGCTGTTTTCGATGATGTGGCCGCCGGCGGCGCCGATGCCCGCGCCGACCGCGCCGGCGGCGAGGGCGCCGACGCCGACCGTGGCCGCGGCGGTGCCGCTCAGGCCGGCGAT
>NZ_JBFTLD010000155.1:0-15027 GCF_056396265.1 Allobosea sp. 05T422_2
GATATCGTCAGCACGGGGAACGCGCCGCGATATCGTCAGCACGGGGAACGCGCCGCTCATCATCGACAATTCCGGCACCATCAATGGCAATGTCAGCCAGGGCAACGGAGCCGATACCTTCATCATGCGCGGCGGCCTGGTGAACGGCACCGTCGACCAGGGCAGCGGCCTCGGCGATGGCGTCGACCGCTTCGTGATGGCCGGCGGCACGATCAACAGCAACGTCAACCAGGGCGGCGAACTCGATTTCGCGACGGTGTCCGGCGGCGTCATCACCGGTGGGCTGAACGAAGGCGACTTCGTCACGGTCACCGGCGGCCAGATCGGCTCGATCGACATGACGCTCGCCAACAATGTGCTGACCATGTCTGGCGGGTTGATCGTCACCAACGTTCTGGCGGCCCAGAACAACGACACGCTCAACCTGTCCGGCGGGCGCATCGGCGGCTTCGTCAATTTCGGCAATGGCGACAACGTCTTCACCATCTCCGGGGGCAGCGTCGGCGGTTTCCTGCTCAGCGGCACCGGAGCCGACACGGTGAACTGGACCGGCGGCGGCGTGCTCGAAACCGGCTTCCGGCTCGGCGCGGGCAACGACGTGGCCGTCTTCACCGGCCTGACGGCTGCGAATATCGTCCCGACGGCCATCATCGATGGCGCCCCCGGCATCGATCGGCTGACCTGGAACAATACGAGCGCCACCGGCGTCGCGCGTTTGATCAACTGGGAGCTGTTCGAGCTCACCAACAACTCGCAGCTGACTTTTGCCAGCACACTGACGCTCGGCGACGCCGGAACCGGGACGGGCACGCTGTCGATCGATGCGACCAGCACTGTCTTCGCCGGGAATGGAGTGCATGCGATCGCGCCCTTCACGCCGGGCCAGCTGGTGACGGTCACCAATGCCGGCACGATCGATCTGACCAACGGCCCGGCCGCCGCAAGCGACAGCCTCACGATCATCGGGAATTATGCCGGCCAGAATGCGCGGATGCGGTTGCAGACGGTGCTGGGAGACAGCGCCTCGCCATCGGACCAGTTGATCATCTCCGGCGGCTCGGCGAGCGGGCAGACCCGAATCACGATCCTCAACCTCGGCGGAACCGGCGCTCCGACATTCGGCAGCGGCATCAAGGTGGTCGACACCCTGAACGGCGGCACGACTGCAGCTGGAGCCTTCAGCCAGGCCGGGCCGATCGCGGCCGGCGCCTTCGAATACGCGCTCTATCGCGGCGGCATCGCGGCCGGCACCGAGCAGAACTGGTATCTCCGCTCCACCCTGCCCCCACCGACAACCGTGGTGCCGCAGCCACAACTGGCTGCAGGCGCCGAGAATGCCATCCTGGCGCCGTCGCCGGGCGCGCCGACGATTGCAAGCCCGGACGGGCCGGTGGTTGCGCTCTATCGTCCGGAAGTCGCGACCAACGCGATCACGCCCGCGACCGCGCATGCTGGCGCTCGGTACGCTCGGCACCTTCCACGAGCGCCAGGGCGACCAGGACCTGCTGCGGGGAACCGGCATCGCCTCTGCCGGCTGGGGACGCGTCTTCGGCCAGCATCGCGAGCAGCGCTTCTCGGGCGATGTCAGTCCGGAGTTCAAGGGCAGCATCATCGGCCTGCAGACCGGCCTCGATCTTTACGGCGTCGACTGGCAAAGCGGCCATCGCGACCGTTTCGGCGCCTTCTTCGGCTATGGACGGGCCGAGGGCGATGTCCGCGGCTTCGCCCTTGGGCAGCTGCGCGCCTCCACCGGCAAGCTCGGGCTCGATTCCTACAGCGTCGGCGCCTACTGGACCCATGTCGGACCGGCCGGCTGGTATCTCGACACCGTCCTGATGAACAGCTGGCTCAATGGCACGCCCCGTTCCGACCGCGGCATCCGGTCGGACGCCGATGGCACGGTCTTCACCGGCTCGGTCGAGGCGGGCTACCCGATCGCGCTTGGCGGCGGCCTTATCCTGGAGCCGCAGGGCCAGCTCATCTGGCAACGCACATCGTTCGATCAGACCCGGGATCTGTTTTCCGCGATCAGCCAGGACAGCAGCGACGCGCTGACGGGCAGGATCGGCGCGCGACTGCGCGGCAGCCTGCTCTGGGGCACGACCGAGATCAGACCCTATCTCACCGCCAATCTCTGGCGCAGCTTCGGCGGCAACGACAAGACGCTGTTCGACACCAACCTCGTCACGACACAACGCGGCGCGACCGCATTCGAAATCGGCGGCGGCGTCACCGCGCAGGTCACGCAAGCCATCAGCCTCTACGCCGAGGCGAGCTATCTGACGAATGCCGATTCGAACCACAGCCGGGGCTTCGGCGGCAATGTCGGGCTGCGCGTGACATGGTAGCGGCGATCGGGCCTGACATCCGCCGCAGCCCGTGCGCCCGGCCCGGGCTTGGAGATCACTCGCACGGCGTCAGTGAAGCCGGGTTCGCCCAATGACCGTCGAAAAGCCCCGCCTGGCGAGGCGGGGCTTCCATACGTGGCGCAAAGCCCGAGTTGGTGGCCGCTACATCTTGTAGATGTCGCGATCCTTGGTCTCCGGCAGGAAGATCAGGCCGATGATGAAGGTCATCATCGCGATGATGATCGGATACCAGAGGCCCGAGAAGATGTTGCCGGTGGCCACCACGATGGCGAAGGCGGTGGGGGGCAGGAAGCCGCCGAACCAGCCATTGCCGATGTGGTAGGGCAGCGACATGCCCGTATACCGAATGCGTGTCGGGAAGAGCTCGACGAGCAGCGCGGCGATTGGCCCGTAGACCATCGTCACGAAGATAACGAGGAGGAACAGCAGGCCGACAAGAGTCAGTGCCCGGCTATCCGCGAACAGGGCTCCCAGCGACTGAACCTTCAGGATCGATGCATCGCCGGCCTTGGGGTATCCGGCGGCGTAAGCCGCATCGACGACCGCGGCGCCTGCCTTCTCGCCGGGATTGGCGACATCGGTCCCATTCACCTTGACGGCGACCGGTGCGCCGGCCGCGCCGGGCTTCAGATCATAGTGCATCGAGGTCGACGCGAGCGTGCGCCGGACGAGGTCGCAGGGCGCAGTGAAGACGCGCACGCCGACCGGGTCGAACAGCGAGCCGCAGGTTGCGGGATCGGCGGTGATGTCGATCTTCACACTCTCCGTCGCGGTCACCAGCTTCGGATTGGCGACGGTAGCGATCTTGGTGAAGAGCGGGAAATAGCTCAGCGCCGCGACCAGCAATCCAGCCAGCAGGACCGGCTTGCGGCCGATCTTGTCCGATAGGCTGCCGAAGAAGACGAAGAAGGGTGTGCCGAGCAAAAGCGCCAAGGCCAGGATCAGGTAGGTCGTGGTCGCGTCGACCTTCAGCGTCTGCGTCAGGAAGATGAGCGCATAAAATTGCCCAGCATACCAGACGACGGCCTGGCCCGCCGTACCGCCGAGGAGCGCGATGATCGCGATCCTGGCGTTGGACCAGGTGCCGAACGCCTCGGTGAGCGGGGCCTTTGACTGGCTGCCTTCTTCCTTCATGCGTTGGAAAGCCGGCGATTCAGCGAGCTGCAACCGGATCCAGATGGAGAAGCCGAGCAGGATGATCGAAAGCAGGAACGGCACACGCCATCCCCAAGCGTTGAAAGATTCGGTCGACATGCTGAAGCGCAGCCCCAGGATGACCGCCAGCGCCAGGAAGAGGCCGAAGGTTGCGGTGATCTGAATCCAGCTCGTGTAAAAACCGCGACGGCCCTGCGGGGCGTGTTCGGCGACATAGGTCGCGGCGCCGCCATACTCGCCGCCGAGCGCCAGGCCCTGTAGCAGGCGACAGATGATAAAGGCGATCGGGGCCGCGATGCCGATCGTGGCATAGCCAGGCAGGACGCCGACGAGGAAGGTCGCGAGGCCCATGATCGTCATGGTGACGAGGAAGGTGTATTTGCGGCCGATCAAATCGCCGACTCGGCCGAACACGAGCGCGCCGAACGGCCGCACGGCGAAACCGGCTGCAAAACTGAAGAGCACGAAGATGAATTTCGCCGTATCGTTGTCGCCGGGCACGAAACTGGCGGCGATGTTCGCGGCGAGCGGGATGGTGAGGTAGAAATCGTACCACTCGAAGACCGTGCCGGCCGACGAGGCGATGATGACCTTGCGTTCTTCTCTGGACATCGGTCGGGGCGCGTCAGCCGCCCCCGGTGCTTGCGCAGCCACGTTCATAACGCGATCTCCCTGCTCAATCCCCCCGCAGCCTGATCATTCGGGCCGGATCAAACGATTGCCCGAGATCGGCACTTGCGCAATCCGGCACTTAGTCTTGCATCGTTTGTCGTACGACTAGACTCAGAATTCGTTGATTGGAGCCAGACGATGACGGTTGCGGCGGGATAGATGGCCGAGAAGAAAATGGGGGCGTATCAGTCGTAATCTATGGCGATGCGTCGCCAGTCTTTAAGCTTGGCGAAGAGGTTCGCGACCTTGTGGCGCTGGCGATAGACCCCTTGTCGTAGGAACACGGGATTTTTCGGCTTCTGCTCGATGGAATGCAGGGTTCGATGTCTCTGGCACCCGGCGCCTGGCTGGTCGGTGGGTTGAGACGGACCTCTTGGAGACGCCCTGGTGCCGATCACTTGCCACCTTCTTGCCGGGCACCTTACGGCCTAAGCTGTGGCATCGGAGGAGAGTGAACGATGGCTACCCTGGAACGAGCGATCGGTATTGCGGCAGAGGCTCACGCCGGCCAGCTCGACAAGACCGGCGCACCCTATATCGCCCATCCGATGCGGCTGATGGCGCGCTTCCTGGCAGGCGGCAACGAGGAATCGGCGATTATCGCGGCGCTGCACGATGTCGTGCAGGATTCGAAATGGACCCTCCACGACCTTCACCGCGAGGGCTTCTCCCAGGAGATCCTGTCTGCGCTCGAAGCCCTGACCCGTCGCGACGGCGAGGAATACGTGGACTATATCCGGCGCGCCGCAGCCCATCCGCTGGCGCGCTTCGTCAAGGAGGCGGATATCCGCGACAACCTGGCGGAAGAACGGATGAACAAGGTCTATGACCGCGAGAGGCTTTTCAACAAATATTCCGTGGGGTTGCGTGTGATCGCTGAGACGCCGCTCAAGCGCTAGGGCGCAGCCCGTAGAACAGCAGCCGTCACCAAGGGCGACGGCTGCCATGGCTGTCTTTGGATCGGCCCGAAAACCGCGATCCACTTTTCGGGCCGATGCTAGGAGCCCTCAGCCAGCGCTGGCGAAGCGCGTGCTGCGCGGATCGCCCTCCGGCAAGACCTCGGGCTGCTTCCAGACCACGCCGTTCGGCGTCGGGATCGGCGTCATCGTCAGCTGGTATTGCGGCTGGCCGCGAAAATTCGGATCGCCCGGCTGCTCGCTCTGGATCTGGTAGCGCAGCAGCATCGCGAAATCCTCATGCGCCGTGTTGTGGCAGTGGCTGACATAGGCGCCACCGAACTCGCCGAAGCGCACCTGGAACTTGACCCGGCCGGAGGGCCGCAGCCGCCAGACATCCTTGCGCGCCAGCCGCTCCGTCGCCGGGATCGGCGCACCGCCGCGATCGATGGTGACGCCCTCCTCGAAATGCAGGTGGATGGGATGATCCCAGCCGCCACCGCCATTGATCAGCGTCCAATGCTCGACCTCGCCCGGCTTCGGGATCAGCATCGAAATCCGGTTGGCATTGAGCGAATGCGCGTTCTCGCCATTGATCTTGATCGTCCAGGGGAAGCTCGCGATGTCGCCGCATTCAGGGATGCACTGGCCGTCGGCGCCCCGTGAATCGCCGGTGCCGGATCGTCCGAACTCGATCACCCGCTCACGGACCGGTGCCACGATCGGGATCTGGGTCGTCAGCGTCTTCGTGCCCGTGCGCCAATCGGGATCGGCGAAATTGGCGCTGCGGTCGACATCGAGCGGGCTGCTGGCATTGTAGAGCTTGCCGGGGTTGTCGACGCTCTGAAGCTGGTTCACCACCCGGAACTCGAGGAAGGGACCAACGCACGGATCGTCGTCATCGCCCTTGAAGGCCGAGGCCATCGAGACCGGCCCCTTGGGGAGACGCCCGTCGGTCTGCTTCAGCAGGTTGACCAGATAGACGCTGTCGCCGGGCTCGAAGGCGGCGAAGTCGACGACGATGTCGAAGCGCTCCGCCACGCCCATCTCGTCGGTCTCGGTCAGGGCGATYGGGTTGACCAGCAGGTTGCCGTCATTGGCGATGAAGTAGAACGGCACATTGGTCATGCGCGCAAAGCGCCGGCTCTTGTTGACCGCCAGCGCCAGCTTCATGAACCGCGCCATCGCCGCATTCAGGATGCGGAAGCGGTAGCGCCGCGGCAGCACCTCGAAATAGGGGTAATAGGTGCCGTTGACGCAGAGCATATCGCCGAGGAAACCGTCAGTGTCGAAGATGTCGAAGCGGGCCTGGCCATTGGCGTCGAAGGCGGGGTTCGAGACCGCCAGATTCACGTCGAAATCGAGATTGCCCCATTTCAGCTGCGAGCCGCTAGGCAGCCGCAGGTTGATGCCGTCATTGAGGTCCTCGCGGCCGCGATCGGGGCCGCTATAGATATTGCACAGCCCGAAAATGCCCTTGTGCACGTTCTCGGCGGTGAAGAAGAAGCGATGGTCGTGGAACCAGAGGCTGCTCTGGATCTCGCGGAAATCGCCGGGGACCTGGACCAGGCCCTCGCGGTCATCGGGCCCCGAGCATTTGCGGGCATAGTCGCGGTCGCCGGTCGGCCAGACATTGGGCATGTCGCGCCGGGCCATCGCCATKCCMCAGTGGTAATCGTAGAAGGTGCCGGGGAAGTGATAGGCGTTGCAGGCGCCGTCACTTTCGGCGCCGTTATGGGCGTTATGGAGATGGATCGAGATCTCGTTGCGCCCAAAGCCGCCATTCTTCCTCCGGTCGACCGGCAGATCGTTATAGATCCGGGTCAGGATCGGCTCGCCATAGCGCGCCTTGATCAGGGTCGGCTGGCCGATCCCGGTGCGCAAGCCGGCGGTCCGCCCTTCCCGGCCAGGTGCGCGCGGCCCGAAGGTCCACATCGAGGTCGCCGCCTGTTCCGGCATGCCGTCGCAGAAATAGCAGCCGGCCTTGACCTGTCCGAGCGAGAGCAGATAGCCCTTCTTGGGATAGAGTTCCTCCCAGCGCTGATGCGCGAAGAACTCACCGGGCGGGCGGCCCTCGAACGGCCCCGCATTGGTGACCGGGTTGCGGTAGAGCCCACCGCCTGAACTGGTGAAATCGGTGTGGTAGGAGAAATTCTTCGCCGGCAGCTCCTGGGCGCCCGAGGCTCCGCCCCAGGCGGCATCGCCATTCGCCATGCGCGTCAGCGGCACGGGTTTCAGCACCTCCGGGCGCGGCATCAGGTCATGGAACTTGTCGACACCGAAGGTCGGGCTTCGCGGCGCGCCTGTCGGCACCTGGGCGTAGGCGCTCCTGGCGAAGGGGCTCAACCCATTCTTCGCGATCAGCAGGCCACCCGCCGTGAAATAGCCCCAGCGCAGCAAATCGCGTTTGGTGATCTCGCCGACCGACAGCGCCTTGACGATCTCGAGCCGGTTTTCGAGAGCACGCTGCGCCTCCCGCAGCCGCAAACCCTTGGTCAGACGCGGTAGATACATGCCGACCTCCCCCGATGCCGCAATTGCGGCAGAAATACCGTGCCGGTGATAGCTGGAGGGCGCCGCGAATTGTAGAGATGATGGTCGCTCAATCMGTGCGGCGAAGGTCAGACCACGAATCTATACTTACGATGGGGCCGCGACAGCGCTCTGCGCAGTCCGGCGCCATTCGGGGCGCGATGCCMGGATTCAGGGCAGGAATCCGCCTTCGATCGCGCGCGCTCGCACCATGGAGCCCGTTTCCGCCCCATGAGGCCGGCAAAGCAGCGGGCTCCCGATCATGCGGCCGTCAGAGCCTGTCGGCGGCGATCACCGCCTGGGCGAAGGGCTGCGGCGCCTCCTGTGGCGGATTATGGCCGATGCCGCCGGTGAAGAGCCGGTGCTCGTATTTGCCGGTGAACCGCTTCGCATAGACGGCAGGCTCCGGATGCGGCGCGCCATTGGCATCCCCCTCGATGGTGATCGTCGGCACGCCGATCGTCGGAAAGGCAGYGAGCTTCTTTTCCAGCTCGTCATATTGCGGCTCGCCCGCGGCCAGGCCGAGGCGCCAGCGATAATTATGGATCGAAATCGCGACATGGTCGGGGTTGTCGAGGGCGGTGGCCGAGCGCGCAAAGGTTGCGTCGTCAAAGGCCCATTTCGGCGAGGCCAGCTCCCAGATCAGGCGCGCGAAGTCATGCGTGTATTTCGCGTACCCCGCCTGCCCGCGCTCGGTGGCGAAATAATACTGGTACCACCATTGCAGTTCGGCCTTCGGCGGCAGCGGTACCTTGTTCAGCTCCTGGCTGCCGATGAGATAGCCGCTCACCGAGACCATCGCCTTGCAGCGCTCCGGCCAGAGCGCGGCGACGATATTGGCGGTCCGGGCGCCCCAGTCATAGCCGGCGAGGACCGCCTTCTCGATCTTCAGGGCGTCCATCAAGGCGACGAGGTCACGGCCCAGGGCCGCCTGCTGGCCGTTGCGCGGCGTGCCGTCGCTGAGGAAGCGCGTCGTTCCATATCCGCGCAGATAGGGCACGATTACGCGGTAGCCGGCCCCGGCGAGAAGAGGAGCAACCTCGACATAGCTGTGGATGTCATAGGGCCAGCCATGCAGCAGCAGCGCCGGCGGACCATCCGCCGGGCCGGCCTCGGCATAGCTGACCTCGAGAACGCCCGCCACGATCCGCTTCAGCGGAGCAAACGAGGCCTGCACGCCCTGCCCCGCGCTGCCCGCAGGTGTGACGGAGGGTGGACTGGTCTGGGCGCGGGCACCGCCGATCGCAGTGAACGGGGCAAGTGCGGCTCCGAGCGCCAGGGCGCCGAGGACATTCCTGCGCGGGTGATCGATCTGCTCGGGCATGGCTCTTCTCCCGATGGCTTGAATGGTAGGGGAAGGACGCGGAGCCATTGTATCCCGGCTGCGTCGCGGCGCAGCCGAAATCGAAATCGCGCGTCGGATCAGGCGGTCGCGATTCCGGGGGACAATCGGCTCGCCGCCGTTGCGCAGCCAGCCCGGACGTCGGGGGCCGGCGTGACAGCGGTCATTCCGCCCACGGCGATGCTCGCACGCGACCCCTTGAGCTCGCATTCGCCTCCGGAAGCCAGGCAGCCGCAGGCGGACCCCTATTTATGCTCGGGCGGCTCGACTTCCGTCGCTCGCAGCGCCTCGACAGTGACAGCCGCAATAAGTCCGGTCATCACGATGCCGGCGAAACCGATCACGACGGCAAGCATGCGCGAGCTGAAATGCGTCGGCGTGAAATCCCCATAGCCGATCGTGAAGCCGGTCACGAAGGTGAAATAGAGGGAGTCGCCGAAACCCCAGTCCTCGATGCGCCCGATCAGAAACCCCGGCACGAGCATGGTCGCGAGCACACCGGAGAGAACCGGCCACATCACGCGGAAACTCCCGATCAGCGCGAAGAAGAAAGCGTGCCGCTTCTGCCTGGCATCCATGGATTTGAGAACCGCGTAAGATTTCGTAAGCCGAGGATAGCCTCGCCCAGCAGTAATTGCCAGTTGCGGAGGAGCTACGCGTGGCCCGCGCCGGACGTGTCCGTGACGCGTTTCGCTGGCTTGGCCAATCATTGCCCTGGTGCACGCGCAACCTGACAGGTCGCGTCAGGTAAATGTCAGGTTCACCGGTGTAGGGTTCGCAGGCCCCAGAAGCCCTTCACGCATCTGCGAAGAAGACCGCGAACACGACGTCATCCAATGYGTATTAGGCTGGGTCTCCCGGCCGAGCGATACTGCTGGAATACGCATCCGCTCCAAATCGGGACTGCCAATCATAAAACCCAGGGAGGCTACTCATGGTCATGCGACGTATTTGCCATTTTCGCACCACGCCCTGCGCGCGGACAGCGGGTGAGAACGGTCGCGCGAGCGGTCATCTGGGGACCGCCGCGCTGGTCGCGCTGCCGCTGCTCCTMGCAGCAGGCGCAGCCCAGGCCGCGTCATCGGAAGGGTGCGAGGGCGGCGGCTTTACCGTGCTGGGACGCACTCAGAATGCCACCCTCCCCGCCAGCGCTCTTGGGACGAGTTTTCGGGTGCAGGGCAAATATGCCCAATTCGATGTCGACTCGGCGACCCTCGGCATCCGCAACTTCACGCTAACCGGTGCGCCAAATCCCCTCGACATCACGGGAGGAGTGCCGACCCCGGTCTTCGCCAGCAAGCTCCCCGACCATCGCGGGTTGTCGCTGACCAGTTCACTCACCGTCGAGATCAAGGAGACCGAGATCGAGATCGGGAGAACGGGCCAAAACCTCAGCATGAAGATCCAGGCAAAGGACTGCGCGACTGGCGGCATATTCCAGATGGAGGTGGAACGCGAAGATGGAACGCCGACCCTCTTCACCCATATCCTGGCGGAAGGCGCCAACCCTCAGCTGAAGGCGTTCTATTTCGACAATCGCAACTTCCGGAACCGGGAARGCGACGAGGTTCCCTACAAGGACATCACGGTCACCGTCCCGGCCCGCGTCAATTTCGGCAATAACTTCTCCCGCAAGTTCGTCGGCAGGGACAGCCCTCAGGTTGCCACGCGCAGGTCGGAACCGGATTGCGTGAACCTGATCGCCACCCGCGTCCCCACCAGCCCCGCGACCGTGCGTCATTGCGGCGGCGTATCCCGCTGGGACGTGGCGAGTGGCGGTCGCATGGGCCAGGTGATGGGCGAGGATGCGGTCGAGGTCGCTCCGCCAGCCACGGAATGCGTCAAGAAATGCCAGGCGCAGAACCGGGTTCGCGGCCGGTCAACGGTCCTTGGCTTCCCCTTCCCGGTCAATCCGGAAGACCAGCTCCAGCCGCGCTTCCCGCGGCAACAGCAGGCGGGCGCAACGCTGTCGGTTGCGACGAACCCGCAATAGGCGGGCACGTCCGGACAGCCCGTGCCCTATGGCGAGCGCGCCACCCGCGCTCGCCGGCATTCATTTTTGAAAGCGGTATGAGGTCCTGTTCGTCGGCGATCTGGTCGGCCGCCTCGGTTCGAAACGCCGGGCGGCTCTGAAGGCATCCCCACCCGGCAGGACCGATGGGCTGGCGAAACCCGCCATGCGATAGCGGGATGGAGCGGCCGATGGCCAAACCAGTGCCCGCCGTTCCGGCAGAAGCGGCGGGGCTCAGGCCGTGATGACGCCGGAAGGKGATTGCGGCGCCGGGACGCCCCACAAACACATGACGGCGCCTCCGGCTCCATGCCTGCCCGGACATTCGCGCCGGCTCGAAGATTTCGCCAGTTTCGATGAGACGCCGCGTGCAGTTGGCCCGCCCGCAGACGATGATGACGCGTTAGGCGTGGGCCCTGAACTTTTGCAGCGCACGCCTTGCCAGGTCCTCATCATCAATGGCGATCATCACCAGGTTCGCCACGATATAGGCCAATCGCTCTCGTTCGAGCTGTAGGTCGTGGCCCTCATCAAGGGCTGGCCTGATGGCCTCCCAGGCCGCATCCAAGGCCGCCTGGGCGCGCGCAATGTCCACCGGATCCGTGAGCGATGAGAATGGCATGGTCGCTCCCCCAACACCAAACTACATCGAAAATCTGGCCATCGCGCTCAAAAATGCAAGCTCTTCGGTCGCCGACAAAAAGCCCGCCCCCCTTTCGGAGCGGCGGGCAGTGCCTTGGAACTCAGAGATCTTGGGGTCCCTGGGAGATGCCGGGATAACCCGCAGCGTCAGCAGTTGTTCCCGCCATGTCTCCTGCGGGCGCGCCAGAGCCCCAGCATCGCTGAACCGGCCGGGAACGCAGACGCGGCCCGGCAGTTGATCTCGGTCCGACCTTTCAAAGGAGGCGCAATCATGCCGGCGAAATCCAAAGCCCAGCAGAAGGCCGCGGGAGCGGCGCTCGCCGCCAAGCGCGGCGAGATCAAAACCAGCGAGCTGAAGGGCGCGTCGAAGTCGATGGCGAAGTCGATGACCGAAGAGGAGCTGCACGACATGGCTTCGACCAAGCGCAAGGGCAAACCCGAGCACGTGTCCAAGGCGCACTGAACCTCGCCCTGGCGCCCGGCTGATCGCATGCCGATGGCCGCCTGGCGTGAATGCGGGGGATGGTCGAGCGAGCACTGCCGCCCGCGGTCAGCGGCTGTCAACCGGGGGCGTTGTGCTTCGTGGGAGCCTTGGCGCGTTCGCCGCGGTGGCGTCGAATTGCTGAACGGCCCGCTCCGCGAGCTGGCCGGCTCCGCCGGCATCCCAGAGCCCGACCACGATATAGCCGAGGCGTTCCCGTTGGATGGACGTTCTCTGTCGATCGATCTCGCCGCGTGCGTCGATCTGGCCCCACGCGGTCTCGAACGCCGCTACGATGACGGYGACCTCTTCTGGCGTGGCGACAATCGAGCGGAACGGCATCGACCTTCCCCTCGACGAGAAGTGAGCGCTTCGCCCCCTCAAATGCAAGTGCAAAAACTGACGCGGGCTCCGCCTCCTTGAATGGCGGGGCGCCGGCGGCCTCAGCGGGACCGCGCGGGTGCCCGCTTGGCGCTCCGTCCGCGCCGGTCCATGGCGAGCTTGGCCAGCACGCAGCCGAACACCGCGATCATCAGGGGCGGTGTCCGCAACCGTGCGATCAGGAACCCGAGCGGAACGGCAAACTGCCTGGGGTACTTTCCTTCTGCAATGTCGCGAGCCAGCCATAACCCGACGAGATGAACGAGGGCGCGCATGCGTCTTCCCTTCTGCAAACCATGAGACGACCGCACCAGGACAGTCTCGCCCTGTGCGTTGAACGGCGTTACTGCCGCCGCTGACGGGGCGCACCCGGCTTCGCCGGGCTCTGGACGGCAATCGGATCGCTCGTCGGAAATGTCTCCTTCAGCGCCTTGTCGAGTTGCTGATCTGCTGTGACTTCGCGCCCAGCCTTGCGTTGCGCGTGTTGCTCCTTACGGAGGCTTTCAATCGCCGGGTTCGTGTCTGGGCGCATCGCTCGTCTCCATTTCCGTGTCATCACCGACAGGCGTCCAGGGGTAACGTCGCGCGGTTTGATCCGTTCCACCGCGATCTCAGTCGAGGACGCGGCCCGGGGCCGTCGCGAACCAAGCCATCGCGAACAAAGTGACGGGGTTTGACGTTCACCCCATGATGCGGGCGGGCAGTGCTTCCCGCAGCCAGGGAGGAGAACCGCATATGGCGATCAAGCGCCCCGTCATGCTCATCGCCAGCGTCGCGGCCTCGGCGCTCATGCTCGCCGCTTGCGACAGTCGCTCCACCCTGCCCGAGGAGGCCGGCTACGGCCCCAACCCGACTTTGCCCGAGCCCAGGACGACATGGTTTCCGACCGTGAAGATCGCCGATGCGATCGGTTGGAAGCTGGGGGAGAAGCCGACCACGCCCAGCGGCGGCCAGGTGAGCACATTCGCCAGCGGGTTGCAGCATCCGCGCTGGCTCTACGAACTCCCCAATGGCGATGTGCTCGTGGCCGAAAGCGACGCGCCACCGAAGCCGGCGGAGAAGAGCGGCGGCATCCGCGGCTGGGTGCAGGGCGTCTTCATGAAGAAGGCCGGATCGCAGACRCTCAGCGCGAACCGGATCATGCTGCTGCGGGACAGTGACGGCGACGGCGTCGCCGAGACGAAGAGCGTCTTCCTGGAGAACCTCAACTCGCCATTCGGCATGGCCCTGATCGGCGACCAGCTCTACATCGCCAATGCCGATGCGCTTGTCCGCGTCCCCTACCGGCAAGGCGAAACCAGAAGCGCGGGCGCAGCCGTGAAGGTCGCCGACCTGCCTGCCGGCCGGAACCACCATTGGACGAAGAGCCTGACCGCCAGCGCGGACGGCTCGAAGCTCTATGTCGGCGTCGGCTCGAACTCCAATGTCGCCGAGAACGGCATGGCCGAGGAGGAGCGGCGCGCGGCCGTGCTCGAGATCGACCCGGCGACGGGAGCGACGCAGCTCTTTGCGACGGGGTTGCGCAACCCTGTCGGGATCGACTGGAACCCCGTGACCCGGGAACTCTGGGTGGCGGTCAACGAGCGCGACGAGATCGGCGACGATCTGGTGCCGGACTACATGACCTCGGTGAAGCGCGGCGGCTTCTATGGCTGGCCCTACAGCTATTATGGCCAGCATCTCGACAGGCGCGTCGAGCCCCAGAAGCCGGAACTGGTCGCCAAGGCGATCAAGCCAGATTACGCGCTGGGTTCACATACCGCCTCCCTCGGGCTGGGCTTCGTGCCGCCGGGCCGCCTCGGGCCGCGCTATCAGGGCGGCGCCTTCATCGGCCAGCACGGTTCATGGAACCGCTCGCGCCCGGTCGGCTACCGCGTGATCTTCGTCCCCTTCAGTGAGGGCAAGCCAGCCGGGATGCCGCAGGAGATCCTCACCGGGTTCCTGAACGAGAAGGGCGAGGCACGGGGGCGTCCCGTCGGCGTGCTGGTCGACCGGCGGGGCGGCCTGCTGGTCGCCGACGATGTCGGCAATACGGTCTGGCGGGTTGCCCTGCCGGGAGGTTGATTGCGACAGGGACGAGGGCCGCCTGCCCAGGTCGAGCTTCAGTCACAAGGAAAGGCCCGCCATCGATGGCGGGCCTTTCCCGTCTATCTGCCGATCATTCGATGATCTGTACGATCCTGCGGGTCTTCGGCTCGACCAGCACCGTCTGATCGTTCACGACGGTGTAGCGATACTGGGTCTTGCCGAAACGCTCCGGGACCTCTCGATAGGTGACGGTTTGGGGAAGCGTCGCTCCGACGACGACCTTCTCGCGATAGGCCACCGACGGCACCTTCTGCTCCGTCACATAAGTGCGGAACTCGGAGCGCCGGTCGGCCGCGATGCCGCCGACGATCGCCCCCGCCGCAGCGCCACCGACAGCCCCGACGGCCGCTCCGGCCGGCCCGCCGACAATGGCTCCACCAACGGCTCCGGTTCCCGCGCCGGCAGCGGCGCCACCGGCCGCACCAGCATTGGGTTGCTGCGCCGACACGGCCATAGGC
>NZ_JBFTLD010000156.1:0-14944 GCF_056396265.1 Allobosea sp. 05T422_2
CCAAGCTCAACCTGATGGCGATGAAGCTCGGCGACCAGGTCTTCTTCTACCACTCGAACGAGGGGCTCGAGGTCGTGGGCATCGTCGAGGTCATCAAGGAGCACTATATCGCGAACCCAGGCGAGCCCTGGGTCTATGTCGACTTCAAGGCGGTGAAGCCGCTGCCGAAGCCTGTGACCCTTGCTCAGGTGAAGGCAACGCCGGAACTCGCCAAGATGGCGCTGGTCACGTCCTTCCGCCTGTCCGTGCAGCCGGTGACCGACGATGAATGGGCACTGGTCTGCAAGATGGGCGGGCTCTGAAGGATTGACGAGCTCTGCGACCTCTTGCGGTCGCAGGGGTCAAGCCATAACTATACCGTCCAGACGGTATAGTTATGGAGAATGGACGTGCGTAGCAGCAAGAAGGCGGCGTTGCTCGAGGCAGCGGGCGCGATCATCGTCGGGGGCGGTATCGACGCCCTGACTTTCGACAGGCTCGCAGCCGAAACCGGCGTGAGCAAGGGCGGCATTCTCTACCATTTCCCCGACAAGGAGCGCCTGCTGATCGCTCTGGTCGAGGGCATCATCAGCCTTGTCGATCTTGCGATCGCCGAAGAACGCGCGAGCGCTGCCGAGCCCGATGGGCCGGGCCGCTGGCTGCGCGCCTATATCCGCATGGCCTTCACCGACGGAGGCGATGTCGACCGGCTGCTCGGGATCCTGCTGGCGGGATTGCCTCCGGAGTCGCCGGCGCTGGTGCCCTTGCTCAGCGCCGACCGTCGCTGGCTCGAGGCCGCCTGTTCGGATGGCCTGCCGCGCGGGCTGGCGATTGCCATCCGCCTTGCCGTCGACGGCGCCTTCGTCACCAAGCTCGACCCCGCCGATACGGCGGCTGCGCGCGAGGCGCTCCTTAAGCTGACCAAGGCCGCGCAATGACGCCTGCACGTGGTGCGGTGCCGGGGCGCGACCCGGCCGTCGATGCGATCAGGGGCATCGCCCTGTTCGGCATCCTCGTCGTCAACCTGCCCTTCTTCGCCATGCCGTTCGGCTTTGGCGGCGATTGGTGGCGCTCCGCCTTTCCCGGCGCTCTGGATCATCTTGCAGTGTTCCTGATCCAGGCCCTGTTCGAAGCGAAATTCGTTCTGATCTTCTCGTTTCTGTTCGGCTATGGCGCGGCGCGGCAGATCGCAACCAACGGCGAAGGGCGCTATCGGCGTCGCCTGCTCGCGCTCGGATTGCTCGGCGTTGCCCATGGCCTGCTGCTCTTCGCAGGCGATATCCTACTGGCTTACGCGCTTCTCGGAATGATCCTGCCGCTCGCGGCCCGCTGGTCGCTGGGACGCCTGCTCAAGGCGGCTGCCCTGATGTGGCTGCTGGCGATCCTGACCCATGCCCTGCTTGCAATCATCGGCATCATCGAGCCCGATCCGGCCACCGGTGCGGATGCAGCCGTCGTTGCGGTGCATCGTTCCGGCGATTTCCTGGCGATCGCGCGCTATCGGCTGATGGAATGGGCGATCTTCTATGGGCTGGCGCCCTTGATCACCTTGCCGCATGTCGCGKGCATGTTMTTCCTCGGCATGGCCGCCTTCCGCCATCTCGGCACCGCCTCGCTGAGCAGCCTCGCCGCACCGGGCGCGGCGTTGGCGCGCTTTCTCTGGCTGCCMGCCCTCGTCGGCAATTTCGCCTATGCCGCGGCGGCGATGGCGCCTCCCGGCCCGGCGAAACCGGCCTTTGCTGCAGCGGAACTCATCCTGCGCGGCGTCTTCCCGCCGCTGATGAGCCTCGTGATGATCGGCGCCGGCCTGAGTTTCTTCAACCGGCCGCTCGGCATGCGCATTGGCCGGATCTTTCAGGCGGATGGCCGCCTGTCCCTTTCGCTCTACATGTCCGAGTCGATCGTCTGCGTGCTGATCTTTCTCGGTTATGGCCTTGGCCTTTACGGGCGCCTCGGGCCCGCCGCCTGCATGCTCGCGGCAGCCGTCATCTACGCGTACCTGCTGGTGCTGGCGTCACTATGGTCGCGGAGTTTCAGCAAGGGGCCGTTCGAGTGGTTCGTCGAGCGCATGGCAGGGCCGCGTCGGTTGCGGCAATGACGRCCAATTTTGCGCGATAACGGGCAATCCGGCGCGTGGCGAACCGATCCGACCCTCGCCAAAAGTCTTTGAAACCAAAGTGCGAGGGCGCGTGGCTTGCCGCCGCTCTTTCGCGCTTTATGATGCGCGCAATTCGAAAGAAGCGGTCGTTATTTGCCGAGGAATCCGGCACTCATGCCATGAGCCGCGACGAAGATGGGCTGATTGCGGTCCAAGTCCGGGGAGAAGTCTTCTATGTCCGACAAGATCTATGACGTGCCGGCCGCATGGGCCAAAAAGGCGTATCTGAACGACGCCAAATACAAGAAGATGTATGCGGCCTCGATCAAGGACCCCGACAAGTTCTGGGCCGAGCACGGAAAGCGGATCGACTGGTTCAAGCCCTTCAGCAAGGTGCGGAACGTCAGCTACAAGCCGGGCAAGGTCTCGATCAAATGGTATGAAGACGGCACCACGAACGTTTCCTACAACTGCGTCGACCGGCATCTGGCGACGCGCGCCAAGCAGACGGCCATCATCTGGGAAGGCGACGATCCGTCGGAATCCAAGAAGATCCGCTACGGCCAGCTCTATACCGAGGTCTGCAAGTTCGCGAATGTGCTGAAGGCGCAGGGCGTCAAGAAGGGCGACCGCGTCACGATCTACATGCCGATGATCCCCGAGGCGACCTATGCGATGCTCGCCTGCGCGCGGCTCGGTGCGGTGCACTCGATCGTCTTCGGCGGCTTCTCTCCGGATTCGCTGGCCGGGCGCATCGCCGATGCGACCTCGGACGTGGTGATCACGGCCGATGAAGGCCTGCGCGGCGGGCGCAAGGTGCCGCTCAAGGTCAATGTCGACGCGGCGGCCGAAAAGGCCCCGGTCAAGACCGTGATCGTGGTCAAGCGGACCGGCGGCGATGTCGCGATGCAGGAGGGCCGTGACGTCTGGTATCACGAGGAGGCGGCGAAGGTCTCCGGGCATTGTCCGCCGGTCGAGATGAAGGCGGAGGACCCGCTCTTCATTCTCTACACCTCGGGTTCGACTGGTAAGCCCAAGGGCGTCCTGCACACCACCGCCGGCTATCTCGTCTATGCCTCGATGACGCATCAATACGTCTTCGACTACCATGACGGCGACATCTACTGGTGCACGGCCGATGTCGGCTGGGTCACCGGGCACAGCTATATCGTGTACGGCCCGCTGGCGAACGGCGCGACGACCCTGATGTTCGAGGGCATTCCAACCTATCCGACGATCTCGCGCTTCTGGGAGGTCGTCGACAAGCACAAGGTCAACATCTTCTACACCGCGCCGACTGCCATCCGTTCGCTGATGGGCGCCGGCGAGGAGCCTGTGAAGAAGACCAAGCGTAAGTCGCTGCGCCTGCTCGGCTCGGTCGGCGAGCCGATCAATCCGGAGGCCTGGGAGTGGTATCACCGCGTCGTCGGGGATGATCGCTGCCCGATCGTCGATACCTGGTGGCAGACCGAGACGGGCGGAATCCTGATCACGCCGCTGCCCGGTGCGACCAAGCTCAAGCCCGGCTCGGCAACAAGGCCCTTCTTCGGCGTCAAGCCGGAGATCGTCGATGCCGAAGGCAAGGTGCTGGAGGGGGCGACCGAAGGCAATCTGGTGATTGCCGAGAGCTGGCCCGGCCAGATGCGCACGGTCTATGGCGACCACAAGCGCTTCGAGGAAACCTATTTCGCCACCTACCCAAACAAGTACTTTACCGGTGACGGCTGCCGGCGCGACGCAGACGGCTATTACTGGATCACCGGCCGCGTCGACGACGTGATCAACGTGTCCGGCCACCGCATGGGCACGGCGGAGGTCGAGTCGGCACTGGTGGCGCATCCGAAGGTCTCGGAGGCCGCGGTGGTCGGCTATCCCCATGACATCAAGGGGCAGGGCATCTACGCCTATGTCACGCTGATGCAGGGAGAGGCGTCGAGCGAGGCGCTGCGCAAGGAACTGGTCGCCCATGTGCGCAAGGAGATCGGCCCGATCGCCTCGCCGGATCTGATCCAGTTCGCGCCCGGCCTGCCGAAGACGCGGTCGGGCAAGATCATGCGCCGTATCCTGCGCAAGATCGCCGAGGACGAATTCGGCGCGCTCGGCGATACGTCGACGCTGGCCGATCYCGCCGTGGTCGACGATCTGATTTCAAACCGTCAGAACAAGCGCAAGGCGGGCTGAGGCCGGCCACAGCATCGGTGCGAAGAGCGGAAAGTGGTTATCGCACCGATGCAAACACAAGAAGGTCAGATGATCTGATCGCTCCGACATCGTGCCCGACCTTGTGGCGCGCATGATGTCTCAGGATGCATTTGCGGGGAGACGGTGATGGTCGGGATTTTGCCCGACCATGGCGGCTCAGTCAGTCTTCCCTGCACTCTTGCGCTTGCTGGTGCCGGGCATCTTCCGTCCGTACAATTCGAGCCTGTGACGGACGATCTCATAGCCGAGTTCGGCAGCGATCTTGGCCTGTAGCGCCTCGATCTCCGGCGACGAGAATTCGACGACTTGACCGGTCTCGACATCGATCAGATGATCATGGTGATGCTGGTCTGCGTGCTCGTAGCGCGAGACGCCGTCCTCGAACGCGTGGCGTTCGATCGCGCCTTGAGTCTCCAGCAGCTTCATCGTCCGATAGACCGTCGACAGCGACAGGGTCGGGTCGTGCGCGAAGGCGCGCGTGAAGATGCCCTTGGCGTCGGGGTGGTCGTCGGCCTCGGCCAGCACGCGCAGAATCAGCCGGCGCTGCTGCGTCATCCGCAGTCCCGCCCGCCTGAGTTCCTCCTCGAAGAGGGCTACCCGTTTGTCGATTCCCTTCATGCCACCGGGATAGCATGTTGAGACGCATTCGCAAAAATTGAGGCTTATCGCAAATCATTTGCAATTGCGTTGACAGATGCAAGTGATTTGCATTAGCGTAAATGGATCGAGCCTGTAGCAGGAGAGATCATGCCTTCGCGTCGACGCTTCACGATTCTGGCCGCCGCCATCGCCTTCGCGGCCGGTTTTGCAGCAACGAGCCAGGGAGTGTTGGCTCAGGCGGGGCAGGCCAAGCCGTTGCGCGTCGTCACGACCTTCACGGTGATCCAGGACATCGCGCAGAACGTCGCTGGCACTGCAGCGATCGTGGAATCGATCACCAAGCCCGGTGCCGAGATCCATGACTACCAGCCGACGCCGCTCGATGTGGTGAAGGCGCAATCGGCCGATCTCGTGCTCTGGAACGGCTTGAATCTCGAGCGCTGGTTCGAGCGCTTCTTCGAGAACGTCAAGGATGTGAAGAGCGCGGTCGTGACCGAAGGCATCGTGCCGATGGGCATCAAGGAGGGCCCCTATGAGGGCAAGCCCAATCCGCATGCCTGGATGTCGACGGCGAGCGCGCTGATCTATGTCGAGAACATTCGAAAGGCGCTGGCGGCTGCGGACCCTGCGAATGCCGAGACGTATTCCAGGAACGCGAAGTCCTATTCCGAGCAGATCAGGGCGATCGACGCGCCGTTGCGTGCCCGGCTCGACAAGGTGCCGGAAGGCCGCCGCTGGCTCGTTTCCAGCGAAGGCGCCTTCAGCTATCTCACGCGCGATTTCGGCTGGCGGGAGGCCTATCTCTGGCCGATCAATGCCGATGAACAGGGCACACCGCAGCAGGTGCGTCGCCTGATCGATCTCGTGCGCAAGAACACGATTCCCGCCGTCTTCAGCGAGAGCACGATCTCCGACAAGGCTGCCAGGCAGGTCGCCCGCGAAACCGGAGCGGCCTATGGCGGCGTCCTCTATGTCGACTCGCTTTCCGCCGAGAACGGGCCGGTACCGACCTATCTGAAGCTGCTGGAGGTGACCGTCGACACGATCGCGAAGGGGTTCGGGCAGTGAACATTCATGTGACTGGCCGACCGGGCGCGCTTGGCCTGACACCCTCGATCACGGTCGAGGGCGTGACGGTGCGCTACAGCAATGGCGTGACAGCGGTGAACGATGCCTCCTTTGCCCTCGGCGCGGGCACGATCTGCGCGCTGGTCGGCATCAATGGCTCGGGCAAGTCGACCCTGTTCAAGACGCTCATGGGCTTTCTTAAGCCGGCTCAGGGCCGCGTCGCGATCGCGGGATTGGAGGTGCGGCAGGCGTTGAAGCGCGGGCTCGTCGCCTATGTGCCGCAGTCCGAGGAGGTCGACTGGAGCTTTCCGGTTCTCGTCGACGATGTCGTGATGATGGGACGCTACGGCTATATGGGCCTGATGCGCATGGCCCGGCGCGCCGACAAGGAGGCCGTCGAGGAGGCGCTCGCGCGCGTCAATATGCTGGATTTCCGACGCCGCCAGATCGGGGAACTCAGCGGTGGCCAGCGCAAGCGCGTCTTTCTCGCGCGGGCGTTGGCGCAGGGCGGGCAGGTCATCCTGCTGGACGAGCCCTTCACCGGTGTCGACGTCAAGACCGAGGATGCGATCGTCGGCCTGATGCGGGAATTGCGGTCCGAAGGGCGGCTGATGCTGGTTTCGACCCATAATCTCGGCTCGATCCCGGATTTCTGCGACCAGGTCGTGATCTTCAACAAGACCGTGCTGGCGGCCGGCCCGACCGCGACCACCTTCACGGAAGCCAATCTGCAACGGGCCTTCGGCGGCGTACTCCGGCATTTCCGGCTCGGGGGCGCGCAACTCCACGACGATGCCGACGACCGGCGCGTCACCGTCCTGACCGACGACGAACGTCCGCTCGTACTCTATGGCGAGCGCGATCACGAGGTGGTCGTCGACGCCAGCAGGGATGCGGTCCGGTGATCGACCTCCTGCTCGAACCCTTCGCCTACCAGTACATGGTCAAGGCCATCTGGGTCTCGGCGCTGGTTGGCGGCGTCTGCGCCTTCCTGTCCTGCTATCTGATGCTCAAGGGCTGGTCGCTGATGGGCGACGCGCTGGCGCATGCGATCGTGCCGGGCGTCGCGCTCGCCTATCTGCTGAAGCTGCCCTATGCCGCCGGTGCCTTCCTCTMCGGCCTGCTGGCAGCGCTCGCCATGTCCCTGGTCCGGGTGCGCACGCAATTGCGGGAAGATGCGGTGATCGGCATCGTCTTCACCACGTTCTTTGCTGTCGGGCTGCTGATCGTCTCGATCAACCCGACTTCGGTGAACGTCCAATCGATCGTGCTCGGCAACATCCTGGGTATCTCCGACGAGGACGTCGTCCAGGTCGCGATCATCGCCTTCGTCTCTCTGGTGATCCTGATAGTGCGCTGGAAGGACCTGGTGCTGGTCTTCTTCGACGAGAACCAGGCACGCAGCGTCGGGCTCTCGCCGACGCGCCTGAAGATTCTCTTCTTCGTGCTCCTCAGCGCCTGCACGGTCGCAGCCCTGCAGACGGTCGGAGCCTGCCTCGTGATCGCCATGGTGGTGACGCCGGGCGCAACCGCCTACCTGCTTACCGACCGTTTCGGTCGCCTGATCATCATCGCGGTTGCGATGGGTGTCACGACCAGCGCGATCGGCGCCTATGCCAGCTACTTTCTCGACGGTTCGACCGGCGGGCTGATCGTGGTCTTCCAGACCGTATTGTTCCTGCTCGCCTTCATCTTCGCGCCTAAGCACGGCCGTCTTGCGGCGCGCCGGGCGGCCCGGGCCCTTCCGGAGCAAGCCGCATGAGCCTGATCGAAACCTGGTTCCTTTCGCCGTTCGCGCATGAGTTCATGCAGCGGGGGCTGATCGTCGCGGTGCTGGTCGGCCTCGTCTGCGCGGTGCTTTCCTGCTTCCTCGTGCTCAAGGGCTGGTCGCTGATGGGTGATGCGGTCTCGCATGCGGTGCTGCCCGGTATCGTGCTCGCCCATATCCTGAGCTTGCCGCTGGCGATTGGCGCCTTCGCTGCCGGGCTCGGCTGCTCCGTCGGTATCGGCTACCTCAAGCAAAACAGCCGGRTSAAGGARGACACSGTGATGGGCATCGTCTTCTCCGGCATGTTTGSSCTGGGSCTGGTGCTCTTCGTCAAGGTCGATAGCGACCAGCACCTGATGCACATCCTGTTCGGCAACATGCTCGGCGTGCGTTGGGCCGATATCGGGGAGACGGCGCTGATCGCGGTGCCGACCATCGCGATCATGCTGGCGAAGCGGCGCGATTTTCTGCTTGTCTCCTTCGATCCGGCTCATGCGCGTGCCATTGGCCTGCCGGTCGCAGCGCTGCATTTCGGCTTGCTGATACTGCTGGCGCTGACGATCGTCGCGGCACTCAAGGCAGTCGGTATCATCCTGGTCGTTGCGATGCTGATCGCGCCGGGGGCCATCGGCTATCTGATGACGCGCCAGTTCGACCGAATGCTCATCGTGGCGGCCGGCGTCGCGACCGTCTCAAGCGTGCTCGGCACGATCCTGAGCTTTCATCTCGATGCCGCGACCGGCCCATGCATTGTCGTGGTCCAGGCCGGCTTCTTCCTCGCGGCGCTTGCCCTCAATCTCTGGCGCGCCTCGCGACGCGCCAGTCTCAGCGTCAGCGCGTCATGGGTGCAATGACGCTCACGCGGCCCTGGTCTGGTTTCTCGCCAGGCCCGGAACGATGCCGGAGAGGATCTCGTAGGAGCGCTTGCGAGCGCTGTGATCGTGGATCGGTGCGGTGACCATCACCTCGTCGGCCCCTGTCGCGTCGAGGAACGCATCGAGCTGGCGCTTCAGGCTTTCCGGCGAGCCGACGAAGGCGTAGCGCAGCATCTGCGAGACATGCGCTTTCTCGGCCGGGGACCAGTAGCTTTCGATATCGTCGATCGGTGGCTGCAGCTTGCCGCGCGTGCCGCGAATCATGTCGATGAAGCGCTGCTGGACTGAGGTGAAGAGATAGCGAGCCTCCTCATCCGTATCGGCGGCAATGACGTTGATGCCCGGCATCGCATAGGGCCGATCCAACTGCTCTGACGGCTTGAAGCGCTCGCGGTAGATCGCAAGCGCCTGAATCAGTGCGTCCGGTGCGAAATGCGAGGCGAAGGCGTAGGGCAGGCCGAGTTCTGCAGCGAGCTGCGCGCCAAACAGGCTGGAACCCAGGATCCAGAGCGGCACCTCGGTGCCTCCCCCTGGCACGGCCTGCACCACCTGCCCGGGCTGCACGGGCGCGAGGAAAGCCTGCACCTCGAGCACATCCTGAGGAAAGCTGTCCGAGGCCATCGGGTCGCGTCGCAGGGCCCGGACCGTGCGCTGGTCGGTGCCCGGAGCGCGGCCGAGGCCGAGATCGATTCKGCCCGGATAGAGCGATTCCAGCGTTCCGAACTGCTCGGCAATGACGAGAGGCGCGTGGTTGGGCAGCATGATGCCGCCGGCACCAAGGCGGATGGTCTTGGTTCCAGCCGCAAGATAGCCGATCACCACCGCCGTTGCGGCGCTGGCGATGCCGACCATGTTGTGATGCTCGGCGACCCAGTAGCGGCGATAGCCGAGCGCCTCGGCGTGGCGAGCAAGGTCGAGCGAATTGCGCAGAGCGTCGCCGGGCTCCTGCCCCTCGATCACCGGGGAGAGGTCGAGGACCGAGAAATCAACCATGCAGCGCTCCTGCGTATCGACGCCCGGCTCATCATGCCGCGCCCGTGGCAGATGGGAGTGCTGCCGGCTTGCGTCCAGCCCCTTCGCGATCTGGCATGGCGCCAATGCAGAAGCGTTCTGGCGAGACGATCCATCCGCGACGCGGCACACTGGACGGCGGCTCGAAACGGCTCCAGAAGGGCGCAATCGATGCGGCGGAGTGAGATATGAAGCAGGAGATCAAGAAAATCTCGGCAGAGCTCCTGATCCGCAATGGCTACCAGGGCTTCCGCTTCCGGGATGTCGCAGACGTCCTCAACACGACGCGCGCGAACATCCACTACTACTACGGCAACAAGCTCAACCTCGCCGAGGAGGTGATTGTCGACTACGTCGAGCAGACGCTGGCCAACTGGGAGGCGAACTGGCGCAGCGACAAGAGCTTTGAAGAGAAGATCCATGGCATGATGGAGTCGAACCGTCAGCGCTATCTCCGCTACAATCCAACGGCCACGACCGCCAATCCCTGGAGCCTGATCGGCCGGATGCGGCTGGAGCAGGATGTGATCGGCCCAAAAGCGCGCGAGGCGCTGGCTCAGTTCGGTGCGACGCTCGAGAATCTCGTGGTCGCCGGAATTGATCAGGCCGTGGCACGGGGCGAGCTTTCCAACGACATCCCGCGCGGCGATATCGCGCTGCAACTGGTCGCCATCGCCAATAGCGCCGGGCCGATCACGCAGGATGGCGGGAATTTCGATCGGCTCGAGCAACTCTATCGCTCATTCAGCCGTATCGTGCACCATGCCTATGGTCACAGGCGGGCCTAGCGCCCGGCTCAGGGAACGCTGAGGCGGGATTCGCGTTTCGTTTCATGTCGCGACGTGTATCGCGACAATCAGTGATCCGAAGCGGGGGATGTCATGGCGAGCGCGGTCAAGAAGGCCAATCCGGCCACGCAAAGCCTGCGCAAGGAGCAGGCGGAGCAAAGGAAGGCGCAACGCGGGAAGGGCAAGGACGCCGAACTGAACGATGCTCTTCGGGCGACCTTTCCGGCCAGCGATCCTGTTGCCTTGGAAAGCCCGACGAGAACAGGAGCGGCGAAGCGGACGTGATCCGGTGGCTCAAGCTTCGACTATCGTTTGCATACATATTTCCTGGTTATTTGGGGCTGTCTTCGAATGCCTTAGCTGAAGGGGCCTGCATCCGCATGATTTTGCATGCAAGATGCGAGGGGCGTTGACGCCCCGCCGGGGTGCACCCATAGTCGGCGCCCTTGTCGCCAACGCCTGCCGAGCCATGCCCCGCCCGACGCCTTCCTCCGCCCTTGCGAAACTGCGTGTTCTCGATCTGTCACGTGTGCGGGCCGGGCCGACCTGCGCACGCGTCTTTGCGGATTTCGGTGCCGACGTGATCAAGGTCGAAAGCCCGCCGGGGCTCGATCCGAACGAGAACATGAGCGGCGCGCGGCATGGCTATGACATGCAGAACCTGCACCGCAACAAGCGCTCGCTGACGCTGAATCTGAAGACTGCCGAGGGCAAAGCGATCCTGCTCAAGCTGATCGAGAGTGCCGATCTGCTGATCGAGAATTTCCGCCCGGACGTGAAGGACAGGCTCGGGCTCGATTTCGAAACGCTGCACAAGCTCAATCCGCGCCTGATCCTGGTCTCGGTCTCCGGATTCGGCCAGAGCGGTCCCTACCGGACCCGTGCCGGCTTTGACCAGATCGCCCAGGGGATGGGTGGAATGATGTCGGTCACCGGCCTGCCGGGGCAGGGGCCGGTGCGCGCCGGAATTGCCGTCGCAGACTCGGCTGCGGGCCTCTATGGCGCGCTTGGGGCGCTGGTGGCGATCACCGAGCGCGAGACGTCGGGGCTCGGCCAATGGGTCCAGACCTCCCTGCTCGAAGCCCAGATCGCGATGATGGATTTTCAGGCTGCGCGCTTCCTGGTCGAGGGAACGGTGCCGCCGCAGGCCGGGAACGATCACCCCTATTCGACGCCGATGGGCGTCTACGCGACGAAGAACGGCCATATCAATATCGGCGTCGGCGCCGAGGGCCATTGGCGCTGCTTCTGCAAGGCGATCGGTCATCCCCAACTCGGCGACAACCCGGTCTATGACAGCATGGAAAAGCGTTACGACAAGCGCCCGGAACTGCGGGTCATCATCGAGAGCATCCTGACCCAGAGGGATTCGGCGCATTGGCTTGCGGCCTTCGAGGACCATGCCGTTCCGGCCGGACCGATCTATGCCGTCGACGAGATGTTCGACGACCCGCAGGTGCAGCATCTCGGCATCGCACAGCCGGTCAGCCATCCGATCCTTGGGGATTTCAGGGTGGTGGGCGAGCCGGTCGGCCTGTCGCGGACACCCGCCGGCGTCGTCTCGCCGACGCCGGAGGCAGGGGAGCACAATGCCGAGATCCTGGCCGAACTCGGCTATGGCTCAGGAGCGGTCGCGCGGTTGCGCGAGGCCGGGGCGATCTGAAGGAGCAGCGGGCTGATGAACGACGAGATTCTTTACGATTTGAAGGACGGGGTCGGCACCATCACCCTCAACCGTCCGCAGGCCCGCAACGCGCTGACCTTCGGGATGTATGACCGCATCGCCGCGATCTGCGGCGACATCGAGGGCCATGGTTCACCCAAGGTGCTGGTCCTGACCGGGGCAGGTGACAAAGCCTTCGCTGCAGGCACCGACATCTCGCAGTTTCGTGCGTTCAACAAGCCAGAGGACGCCCTCAACTACGAGACGCGGATCGAGGAGATCATCACCACGATCGAGAGCTGTCCGATTCCGACAATCGCGGCGATCTCGGGCGCCGTGACCGGCGGTGGAGCCGCCATCGCCTGTGCCTGCGATCTCAGGGTCGCGACGCAGTCGGCCCGCTTCGGCTTCCCGATCGCGCGCACGCTCGGCAACTGCCTGTCGATGAACAACCTCGCCCGGCTCGCCTCGCTGCTTGGGCCCGCGCGGGTCAAGGACATGGTCTTCACGGCTCGGTTGATCGAGGCGGAGGAAGGCCACCGCGCCGGCCTCTACGGCGAGCTGGTGGCCGATCATGCGGCTCTGCTCGCGCGGGTCGGAGAGTTGGCGCAGACCATCGCGGGTCATGCGCCGCTGACGATGCGCGCCACCAAGGAAGGCTTGCGCCGGATCGCCGCTGCACGCGGCCATGCCGACGACGAGGACCTCGTCCTGATGTGCTACATGAGCGCTGACTTCCGCGAGGGCATGGAAGCCTTCCTGGCCAAGCGCGCGCCCAACTGGCAGGGGCGATAGAGCTGCCCGTCAGGGCGTCTCATGCTCGTCATCGCCCTGCCGCGTTGGCGTCTCGGCCGCATGCTCCCCGCCCGGGTTGGCGGCGGCGAGGATGGCGGCGAGGCTATTGGCAAAATGGATCTGGATGAGCCGCGCCAGGCCCTCGCCATCGCGGGCGACAAGGGCGGCGAGCATGGCATCGTGCTCCTGCATCGCCGCCTTCCAGCGCGTGGGCTGAAGGTTCGGAAGGTATTTCGCGCGCTCGATGCGTGCGGACAATCCCTCCCAGGCTTCGAGCAGGGCCGCGTTGCGCGCCGCCTCGACAAGTGCCCGATGAATCTGCTGGTTGAGCGCGAAATACTCCAGCTGCTCGGCGCGCGCCTGGTGCCGCATCATCCGGTAATGCAGCATGCCGATCTCGGCGACGGTCTCGTCCGAGATGTTCTTGCAGGCGAGCCGCGCCGCCAGGGCTTCCAGGGTGCTGACGACTTCGTAGAGGCCCAGGATATCGTCGAGGGTCAGCGAAGCGACTTCGGCGCCGCGATTCTGCGTCAGTCTCACCAATCCCTGTGCTGCCAATGTGCGCAGGGCCTCCCGCAGGGGCGTGCGCGAGACGCCGAGCTGTTCGCAGATCTCCTGCTCCCGCAGCTTCTGTCCCGCCGGCAATTCGCCGGTGATGATCATCCGGCGCAGCGTC
This sequence comes from Allobosea sp. 05T422_2, assembly GCF_056396265.1. Classification (NCBI taxonomy): domain Bacteria; kingdom Pseudomonadati; phylum Pseudomonadota; class Alphaproteobacteria; order Hyphomicrobiales; family Alloboseaceae; genus Allobosea; species Allobosea sp. 05T422_2. Next base: position 13,524 of record NZ_JBFTLD010000156.1, read on the forward strand.
GCGACCGTCGCGCCATGCAGTCGCCCCTTGCGACCAGGCTGAGGGCTGCCGGTCTCGGGAACAGGCGTCGGCGTCGTGGTCATGAGGCCTCGGGTCACGGGCGGAACCTCGCCCTCCGTCCCAGCACGTCTCGCAGGGCCCCTGATCTGTAGGCAAGGCAGCGGCCCCGAACAAGCGGGGCCGCAAGGGCGGGCAGGTTCCTGTCCTGCTCGCAGGATGCTCGGCGGCGTTCAGCCGTAAAGATATTTCGGCAGCCAGAGCGCGATGCCGGGGAAGACATAGACCAGCACCATCGCGAACAGCACGATCAGCAGATAGGGCATCACGCCGGAGAAGATCTGGTTGATGGTCACATGCGGTGGCGCGATGCCCTTCAGATAGAAGGGTGCCATGGCAACAGGCGGGGAGAGGAACGAGGTCTGGATATTCAGCGCGATCAGGATGCCGAAGAACAGTGGGTCGATATTGAAGAACTGCAGCAGAGGCAGGAAGATCGGCACGAAGATCACGATGATCTCGGTCCATTCCAGCGGCCAGCCGAGCACGAAGATGATCAGCTGCGCGACGATCAGGAACATGGTCGGCGACAGGTTCAACGCCGTGACCAGATCCTTGATCGGTTCGTGCCCGCCGAGAATCGCGAAGATCGACGAGAAGATATAGGAGCCGACGAAGAGCCAGCAAACCATCGCCGAGGTGCGCGCCGTCAGGATGACCGATTCCCTGACCTTGCCGAACGAGAGCGAGYGATAGGCTGCGGCCAGAATCAGGCTGCCGAGCGAGCCGATCGCGGCCGCTTCGGTCGGCGTCGCGAGCCCGAAGAAGATCGCACCGAGCACGGACATGATCAGGATGGTCAGCGGGAAGAAGCTGGTCATCAGCGCCCAGAGGACCTTGCTCCAGGGAACGTCCGTCTGTTCCTTCGGCAGTTTCGGCGCCAGCGCCGGGTTAAGGGTGCAGCGAACGATGACATAGACCATGTAGAGGCCGGCCAGCAGCAGCCCGGGGAAGAGCGCGCCCGCATAGAGCTTGGGGACCGAGACACCCGCGGTCGCGCCATAGAGGATCAGCATGACGCTCGGCGGGATCAGGATGCCGAGGCAGCCGCCGGCGCAGACGACGCCGGCCGAGAGCTTCACGTCGTAGCCGGCACGCAGCATGGCGGGAAAGGCGAGCAGCCCCATCAGCGTCACCACCGCCCCGACGATGCCGGTTGCGGTCGCGAAGATCGCGCAGGTCGCGAGCGTCGCGATGGCCAGCGAGCCGGGAACATTGCCGAGCGCGATCTGGATCGAGTGGAACAGCCTGTCGAGGATGTTCGCCCGCTCGATGATGTAGCCCATGAAGATGAAGAGCGGGATCGAGACCAGCACGTCGCTGGCCATGACCGAATAGGCTCGCTGCACGACCAGCGCGAATAC
>NZ_JBFTLD010000157.1:0-14884 GCF_056396265.1 Allobosea sp. 05T422_2
ACCGGATCGTCGGCGCGCTGCGCTCGCTCGAGGCCGACGAAACGCTGCTGGTGCAGTCCGGCAAGCCCGTCGGCGTGTTCCGCACCCATGCGGATGCACCGCGCGTGCTGATCGCCAATTCGAACCTCGTGCCGGCCTACGCGAACTGGGAGCATTTTCACGAGCTCGATAAGGCGGGGCTGATGATGTACGGCCAGATGACCGCGGGGTCCTGGATCTATATCGGCACSCAGGGCATCGTKCAGGGCACYTACGARACCTTCGTCGAGGYCGGSCGCCAGCATTATGGCGGCAGCCTCAAGGGCAARTGGRTSCTGACCGGCGGTCTMGGCGGCATGGGYGGSGCCCAGCCGCTCGCCGCGACGATGGCCGGGGCCTCGATGATCGCCATCGAGTGCAAGCCCTCCAGCATCGAGTTCCGGCTGCGCACCGGCTATCTCGACGAGAAGGCCGACAGTGTCGACGAGGCGCTGGAGATCATCAAGCGCGCCCATGCGGCCGGCAAGGCCGTCTCGGTCGGTGTGCTCGGCAATGCGGCGGAAGTCTTCCCCGACATGGTCAGGCGCGGCATCCGCCCGGATGTCGTCACCGACCAGACCTCGGCCCATGACCCTCTGAACGGCTATCTGCCGGCCGGCTGGACGCTCGAGCAGTGGGAAGAGCGCAAGGAGCGCGATCCTGCCGGTACGATCGAGGCCGCCAAGAAATCGATGGCCGTGCATGTCCGCGCCATGCTGGATTTCCAGCAGATGGGCGTGCCGACGCTCGATTACGGCAATAATATCCGCCAGATGGCGAAGGATATGGGTGTCGACAACGCCTTCGATTTCCCCGGCTTCGTTCCGGCCTATATTCGCCCGCTGTTCTGCCGCGGCGTGGGCCCGTTCCGCTGGGCTGCGCTCTCAGGCGATCCGGAGGACATCTATCGCACGGACCAGCGCGTGAAGGAGCTGATGCCGGACGATCACCATCTGCATAACTGGCTCGACATGGCGCGCGAGCGCATCAAGTTCCAGGGCCTGCCGGCACGGATCTGCTGGGTCGGCCTCGGCGACCGGCACCGGCTCGGCCTGGCCTTCAACGAGATGGTGGCCAAGGGCGAGCTCAAGGCGCCGGTGGTGATCGGCCGCGACCACCTCGATTCGGGTTCGGTCGCTTCGCCGAACCGCGAGACGGAAGCGATGAAGGACGGTTCGGACGCCGTCTCCGATTGGCCACTGCTGAACGCGCTGCTCAACACTGCCGGCGGCGCGACCTGGGTCTCGCTTCACCATGGTGGCGGCGTCGGCATGGGCTATTCGCAGCATTCGGGCGTCGTCATCGTCGCCGACGGCACCCCGGAGGCGGCAAAGCGGCTGGAGCGCGTCCTTTGGAATGACCCGGCGACCGGCGTGATGCGTCATGCCGATGCCGGCTACGAGATCGCGATCGACTGCGCCAAGGCAAAGGGCCTGAAGCTGCCGGGCATTCTCGGCTGATCATGCGCATCATCCGCGCCAGCGCGTGCCGCACCATGCCGTGGAAGAACGGCGGCGGCACCACGACGGAGATCGCAGCGCATCCGCCCGGCGCCTCGTTGGACGGCTTCGACTGGCGGATCTCCATGGCCCATGTCGGGTCGGACGGCCCCTTCTCCGTTTTTCCCGGCATCGACAGGACCTTGTCGGTGCTGACGGGCCGGGGAATCGTCCTCGCCTTCGGCGAGGGCGAAAGCAAACGCCTCGAGCGGTCCACCGAGCCCTATCCGTTCGCGGCCGACAGGCCGGTCGAGGGGCAATTGGTGGACGGGCCGATCGACGACCTCAACGTGATGACCCGCCGCGGTCGCTGGCTGCACAAGGTAACGCGCTTCAGTGGCACTGGCCCGTTCCAGCTCGACCAGACGGGAGAACTCGTGGTCCTGGTCGCTCGCTCCGATGGCTGGACGATAGCGCGGCCCCCGCACCGGGAAATCCTAGCCACCGGGGACAGTGCCCTGCTGGAATCGGTCGAAGGCGTCGTCCTGACGAATCCTCACGACTCCGGCGAGATCTTCGCGATCGTGCTGTCGGCCGCTCCGCAGATCTGACGCGCGGCCGACGCTCCGATCATGCCTCCATGTAACTGCGCGTCATCGGCAAGGTGTCGAGCCGCTTAGCGAGCTGGAGCTGGAAGACGACAAGGCCATCGTGGCGGAAACTCGCTTCCGAAGCCGCCAGATAGAACTCCCACATCCGCGCGAAGCGCTCGTCATACATGTCCACCGCCTCCTTGCGCCGAGCGAGGAATCGCTCGCGCCAGGCCTTCAGCGTCTCGGCATAGTGAAGGCGCAGCACCTCGACATCAGTGATGATCAGGCCCTCGCGTTCGATTGCCGCCGTGATTTCCGACATGGCGGGAATGTAGCCGCCGGGGAAGATGTATTTGGCGATGAAAGGGTTCGTCGCACCTGGGGGCGTGGTGCGACCGATCGTGTGAATGAGCGCAGCACCGTTATCCGTGAGCAGCTCCGTAATCTTGCGAAAATAGGCACGGTAATAGCCCACGCCGACATGCTCGAACATACCGACCGAGACGATGCGGTCGAAGGGTTCCGCTAGCATGCGGTAATCCTGGAACTGGAAATCGACCGGCAGCCCCTCGGCGGCAGCCCGCTCCTGCGCGACGGAAAGCTGCTCCCGCGAGAGGGTGATGCCCTTCACCGAGGCACCGGTCTCGCGCGCGATGCTCAAGCCCAGACCGCCCCAGCCCGACCCGATATCGAGGACGCGCTGGCCCGGCTCGATCGCCAGCTTGGCGATGATGTGGTGCTTCTTGGCCGCCTGTGCGTCCACGAGCGAAATGTCCGGGCTCGGAAAGTAGGCGCAGGAATACTGCAGGTCTTCGTCGAGGAAGAGCCGGAAGAACTCGGTCCTGAGGTCATAGTGATGGGCGACGTTGCGTCTCGCCCAAGCCAGATTGTTGTTCTGGGTGATGCGCCTGATCGCCGTGCGGAATTGCGTGAGAGGTMGCGTCCACGCGGTCAGTTCCTGTCGCGATGCGCCGGCGATCAGAATGTCGAGAAGGTCGTAGAGACTGCCACGCTCGACGACGACACGCCCGTCCATCACCGCCTCGCCAAGAGCAAGCTCTGGATTCAGCGCCAGTTTCAACTCGGTCGGCCGGTCGAGAATACGCATCGTCGGCCCAGGACTTCTCCCGGCGCCGACGGAGCGCTGGGATCCGTCGGCGAAGACAACATCGAGCCGGGATTTCCCCACCAGCCGAGACAACATCGATTCAATGAGCGCGCGCAAGGACGTCACTCCGTCAGCGAACTCCCCTTCGCCAAAAAAATGGCAATGGAGCCCCTTCAGTGCAACACCTTCAACCTGGGAGTGCAACAGGGGCCTGACTTCAGTGCATGGCGGCGGAGGCTCGGCTCYGCCGCCGAATATTACCGCAACATCCCCATCGTTCGCGGCAGCCACAGCGTCAACTCGGGAATGAAGGTGATGGCGAAGAGCGCCAGGAAGAGCGGCACCAGCCAGGGCAGGATCGCCATGGTGGTCTGCTCGACCGAGAGTTTCGCCACCCGCGAAAGCACGAAGAGCACCATGCCGAGCGGCGGATGCAGCAGGCCGATCATCAGGTTCAGCGTCATGATCAACCCGAAATGGATCGGGTCGACGCCGAGCTTGAGGGCGATCGGCAGCAGGATCGGCACCACGATGGTGATCGCCGCAATGGTGTCGAGGAAGCAGCCGATGAAGAGCAGCAGCAGATTGACCAGGATCAGGAAGACCCATTTGTTCTGGGTCAGCCCGAGGATCAGGTCGGACAGGATCTGCGCCGTGCTCGAGACCGTCAGCAGCCAGGCGAAGATCGAGGCGGCTGTGACGATGAAGAGGACGGAAGCGGTCGTCTCGATCGTGTCGAAGGTCGCCTTGGTGAGTGTGCGCAGCGTCATCGAGCGATAGCGGACAAGGCCGAGGAAGAGCGACCAGATCACCGCCGCAGCGGCGGCCTCCGTCGGCGTGAACCAGCCCAGCGTCATGCCGCCGATCAGGATGACCGGCGTCATCAGTGCCATCACCGCCGAGAAGTCGAAATAGTAGTCGAGCGCCAGCAGGGCGACGAGCGCGAGCCCGATCGCGACATTCTCCGACAGGCCTGCCCAGACGAGCAGATAAGCCAGGACCGGGAAGCCAAGCACGACCAGAACCTCGATCCCGGCCGAGCCGATCTGGCGCAGCGAGAATTTGGCGTCGGAGCCCCAGCCGCGCATGCGGGCGAAGACGGCGACCGTGCCCATCATGAACAGCGTCATCACCACGCCGGGAATGACACCGCCAAGGAAAAGTGCACCGATCGAGGTGTTCGACATCATGCCGTAGATGACGAAGGGCAGTGAAGGCGGAATGATCGGCCCGAGCGTCGCCGAGGCCGCCGTCACGCCGACGGCAACATCCATGGGATAGCCATGGTCCTTCATGGCCTTGATCTCGATCGTGCCGATGCCCGCGGCATCCGCGATCGCCGTGCCCGACATGCCCGAGAAGATCACCGAGCCGATGATGTTGACCTGGGCTAGGCCGCCGCGCATCCAACCGACAAGCGCGACCGCGAAGGCATAGATGCGACCGGTGACGCCGGCGATGTTCATCAGATTGCCGGCAAGGATGAAGAACGGCACCGCCAGCAGCGGGAAACTCTCGACGCCGGCGATCATCCGCTGCGCCATGATGACATCGGGCACAGTGCCGGAAATGACGATGAAGGCGAGAGAGGCGACGGCCATGGAGATGGCCACCGGCACGCCGAGGATCATCAGGCCGAGGAAGGTTCCGAGCAGGATGAGCATGCCTCAGGCCTCCGAGCCGTCGAAGGCMGAAKGCCGTTCCAGCACGGAATAGCCGCGTCGTGCATTCTGCCAGGCGACCTGGATCGAGCGCAGCGTCATCAGAGCGAAGGCAATGACGACGGCATTGAAGACGATCGACTTCGGAAACTGGATCGTCGTCATCATCTCATCGGGGATGAGCGACGCATATTTGTACATGAGCCAGGTGGCGTAGCCGAAGAAGACGATCCGCAAGAGATCGACGCCCGTCGACAGGATCCGCCCCATGCCGGGCGACAGGTAGCGGTAGATGAAATCGACCTGGATGTGGCGCGAGGCCCGCACGCACATCGAGGCGCCGAGGAAGACGACGACGATCAGCGCGTAGATCGCGATCTCTTCCGTCCAGGCGTAGGAATCGTTCAGGACATAGCGCGTGAAGAACTGCAGCACGACGCAACCGACCATCAGCCAGAAGGCGGCGAGCGTCACCCAGTCCTMGACGCCATAGCCGCTCAGATCGGCAGGCGGTGGCGCCTCGTCGAAGACATGCGCGATTTCCTCGCTGGTGACGGGGATGTGGATCTCCTGCGGGGTCTCGCTCGACATCGACGGCCTCGGCTCGGCGTGAGGACAAAAAAGGGCCGGTCAAAGACCGGCCCGATGCGACGGATCAGATCACTTGATCGCCTGGATGCGTTCCCAGTCGGCCTTGCGGTAGCCGAACTGCTCGAAGCTGACATTCTTCTGTACGGCAGCGAGGAAGTCGGCCTTGTCGATCTCGGTGACCGACAGGCCCTTGTCCTTGAAGACCTGCACGAGCTTGACCTCGTCGGACTGGATCTTCTTGGTCGCACGCTCGGCAGCCTCCTGCGCGACGTCGGTGAAGATCTTGCGGTCTTCTGGCGAGAGCTTGTCCCAGAGCTGCTTGGAGACGACCGTGTTGAGGTGGTCGACGATATGTCCGGTCAGGACGATGTGCTTCTGCACCTCGTAGAACTTCTTCGCCTCGATCGTGTTGAGCGGATTCTCCTGCGCCTCGACCGTACCGTTCTGGAGCGCGAGATAGACCTCGGCGAAGGCGATCGGCGTCGTATTGGCGCCGCAGGCGCGTGGCATGGCGAGATAGGCCGGCACGTCCGGCACGCGGATCTTCAGCCCCTTCATGTCCGCGCAGGTCTTGATCGGCTTGTTCGCGGTGGTGTGGCGCGTGCCGTAATAGGTGACGGCCAGGATCTGGTGCCCGCTCTTCTCCTGATAGCCCTTCGCCATCTCCTTGAAGACGTCGCTCTTCACGTAGGCGAGGAGGTGGTCCGGGCCGCGGAAGATGAAGGGATAATAGGTCACGCCGATCGGCGGATAGGCGCGGGCCGCGAAGCTCGAGCCCGAGATGATCATGTCGACGGTGCCCAGCGTCAGGCCCTGGTTGATGTCGGTTTCCTTGCCGAGTTGCGAGGCCGGGTAGACCGTGATCTCGTATTTGCCGTTGGTGCGCTTCTTGATCTCGTCCGCAGCCCAGACCGACTCGGTGTGGAACGGCTCGGATGTCTCGTAGACATGCGCCCATTTCAGCTTGGTCTGGGCCTGGGCCGGCGCCCCGGCAAGAACGAGGCCGGCGGCAAAGGCTGCAGCCAGTGTCAGATAGCTCTTCATCAGGTGTCCTCCCATGGACTCGAAGATCGTTGCTTGGCGTCAATTCTTGCTGGCCGGGCAGGAGTTGACGCTCTCCTGCCCGCTTGAAACCCCTTCACCGAAACTCTGCGAAAAACGCTCCTGCGAGCAGCGCAGGTGCCGGCGCATCGCGGTGCTGGCGGCCTCTCCCGATCMAGCGGCCAGCGCATCACGGATAACCCGGTGCTCGGCGACGGCGGTGCGCCAGGATGTCTCGTTCTCGAAGTAGCTCGCGAGTTGCTGGAAATACGGATTGATGCGCTGATCGAACAAGGTGCCAACAAAGCGCGCCAGAACGGAGTTCCCCAGGATTCCGGCGATCGCGACATGGAAGGCGCGGTCGAGCGCGACGAGTTCGTCGCTCGGCAATCCGGGAGCCTCCATTCCGCACAGGATTTCCTCGAGGCGCGCGAGATCCTCGCCCGTTGCCTGCCCTCCCGCCTCGGCGCAGATCGCGCTCTCCACCAGCTCGCGGGCCTTCAGGACCTCGAAAGGCCCCTCGGGCGCATCATCGGAGACAAGGATGGCGCTGGGAACCGGACGTGGCGGATCGATCACGTAGACGCCGGAGCCCATGCGGATACGCACCMGCCCCTCGACCTCGAGCGCGATCAAGGCCTCGCGCACTGAAGGACGAGAGACGCCGAGCTTTTCCGCGAGTTCCCGCTCAGGTGGCAGGCGTGCGCCAACGGGAAACTCCTGCCGGTCAATGAGATGACGCAGCTGATCGGCGATCTGACGATAAAGGCGCGGCGACTCGACGGCTTCGAGCGGCACGTGTCACTCCCCGGTCCATCCCMTGCCTCGGCAGTACCGAGGTCAATTTGGCCATGTGGTCAGGCCAATTTTGGAGAAGAAACCATCGTAGCGACCGGCATGTCAATGAGCCTTCGCAGGCAGGCGCCTTCCGTTCCAGCGATGGCCCTGCCCCTGCCGTTACGCCCCGTACCAGCAGCTCGGTCTTTCAGAACGCCAGCGGCCGATGGTACGGCTGAGTGCGACCAAGGTCGCGGACTTTGGTTTGTCGATTTGTCCGACCATGGTCTCTCCCCGCAGTCCGGCCTCATGGGTATAATTGTTGAGGCGGCTCGCACCCATTGGCCAGATGCGGGGAGGCGGACATGTATCTTCCGCGCGAGACCACCGGCGTCCTGTTGAAGGAAGCTGAKCGCGCTCTGGAAAACCGGCTCGAGATCGTCAGAGCCCTCGCCTTGGGGCAGATCACCAAACGCGATCTGCTGCGCTGGGGATATTTCGCGACCGGCGGGCTTCTGATCGCGAGGAACGGGCTCGGCCGGTTCGTCGGTAGCGCCTATGCCGACAGCGTGCCGCGCAGCCCGACTTTCGGCGCAGTCAAGTTCCAGACGCCGATGCCGCGGGCCGAGCTTCAGAGGCCGGTCCCGCTGCTGCGCCTGCCGAATGGCGATGCGGCCTGGCAGACGGGTGGGGGCGGTACGGAACTGGCCGCCAGGAGCTTTTCCTATCACACCGACTTCACCAATTCCGGCGGTGCGGTCTTCCGCAATCCGGTGACCGGTGTCGGGCCGTTCGAGGGGCGGCCGCCCGGCGAGTTCTTCGCGCATCAGCGCTGGGAGGAGCTTTACCCGAAGGTGGGCTATCTGCTGTCGGTCGGACAGGTCCGACCGGGCAGCAAATTCGGCCAAGGGCTGCCGGACCAGAACGCGAACTCCGTCTGGTCCTTCGGCCCCCGGCAGCCTGGGCAGACGGGGAATGCCGCCGGCCTGCGCACGGGGTTGGCGAGGCCCGTTCTGATCAAGGCCCGCTACGGCGAACCGATCCTCACGCGAATCTACAACGACCTGCCGGTCGACCGGGCCATCAATGGCGGATTCGGGCGCAACGAAAGCTCGGTTCACCTTCACAATTCGCATAACGGCGCCGAGAGCGACGGTGCCTGCAACGCGTTCAATTTCCCCGGGACTTTCTATGACTATCACTGGGCAATGGCCATGGCGCGGCGCGATTTGCCGAGCGTCTGGCCGACCAGCGACCGCGACTTTGCGCGCAAGGCCTCGGGACCCGACGATGGCAACGGCCTGGTTCAGGTCCCGGGCGATTTCCGGGAGATCCAGGGCAGCCTCTGGTTCCACGACCATCGCTTCTTCTTCACGGCGCAGAACGTCTACAAGGGCATGTTCGCTGTCTTCAACATCTACAGCGGCCCTGATCGAGGCCGCGAAGATCTCGATGACGGCATCAACCTGCGGCTGCCGAGCGGCTCGCAGCTCAAATGGGGCAATGTCGATTTCGACATCAACCTCGCGATCTCGAACCCGGCCTTCGACGCCAATGGGCAGCCCCGGTTCGACATCTTCGACACCGATGGCTTCCTGGGTGACATCCTGTTGGTCAACGGCACCTATTATCCGTATTTCGAGGTGCTGCCGCGACGTTACCGCTTCCGCCTCCTGAACGTCTCCGTCGCGCGCTTCATCAAACTGGCACTCGGGGTCAACAAGAGTGCTCGCTTCTCGCAAGCCACCAAAGTTCCGTTCTACTTCATCGCCAATGACGGAAATCTGGTTGTCAGTCCGATCGCCCTGACCGAGCTGGACGAGCAGGGCGTTGCGGAGCGCTACGACATCGTTGTCGATTTTTCCGCCTTTGCGCCAGGCGACAGCATCTATCTGGTGAACCTGTTGCAGCAGACCGACGGGCGCCGGCCAGACGGCGCCGTCTCGATCGACAGGGCACTCAAKGCTGGCGGTGACGATCCTTGTGTCGGCCCCTTCCTTGAGTTCCGGGTCGTGAATTCGCTGCAAAGCGTCGACAATCCCGGCAAGATCTACAATGCMAGCAATCCGCTCGACAAGGATCGCAGCGTCAATTTCACCGATCCCGAGTGGCGGTCCGGCGCCAAGACCCTGACCAGTCAAATCCCGATCGTCGCGCCAGTGCGTGAGCGGACCCTTGAATTCGGCAGGTCAGGGGGTGGAGATTCTCGCAATACTGCTGACGGGCAATGCATCCCCGATTGCGGCAATGCCGATTCCTTTCCCTGGACCATCAAAGTCAACGGCCAAGCAGCGCACTCGCTCAACGCCAACCGCATCTCCCTCCTGGTCCCCAAGCCGGGCGAGGTGGAGCACTGGACCCTCGTCAATGGCGGGGGCGGCTGGGACCACCCGATTCACCTTCATTTCGAGGAAGGCGTCACCATCGACCGCGGCGGAGCTGCCATTCCCGCAACGGAGCGCCTTGTACGCAAGGATGTCTGGCGCCTGCGGCCCTCGGGCAAGGTGAAATTCCAGGTGCGGTTCGGGGAGTTCGGCGGGGCCTATGTGACCCATTGCCATAACGCCACCCATGAGGATGCTGCTGCGGCTCCAGCTCCTGACGCCTCCACCCGGAGATCCGAACTTCAAGGGCCAGCCGCAATATGTGGTGACACAGACGCCGATCCCGACGCCGAACGGCGTGACCTTCAAGCAGCCCGAAATTCTACCTGAAGGAGATCCCCGGAAACTCAGAGTTGCAGGATCTGCACGCTCCTGACCAAGACAGGGCGACCGATCGCCGGAGCTCCGCTGCACAAGATCGCGGGCTAAGCCGCGCTCGCCATCACCTCTGCCCGGATCTCCTCGACCAGCCGCTCCTTGAGCGCGACGAATTCCGGGCTCGTCTTGATCGTGTAGGGCCGCGGATGCGGGAGGTCGACCGGGATGTCCGCCTTGACGCGTCCCGGCCGGGCGCTGATCACCACGACGCGCGAGGCCATGAAGATCGCCTCCTCGACGTCATGGGTGACGAAGAGCACGGTCTTCTGCTCACGCTCCCAGATGCCGAGCAGCATTTCCTGCATCAGGGCGCGTGTCTGGTTGTCGAGCGCGCCGAAGGGCTCGTCCAGCAACAGGATCTTTGGATCATTGGCGAGGGCACGCGCGATCGCGGTGCGCTGCTGCATGCCGCCCGACAGCTGCTTGGGGAAATGGTTCTCGAAKCCCTTGAGACCGATGCGTCCGGCCCAGTCGACGGCGATCCGCAGCCGCTCCGCCTCCGGCACGCCCTTCTCGCGCAGGCCGAAGGCGATGTTCTGCGCCACGGTCAGCCAGGGAAAGAGGGTATAGCTCTGAAAGACGAAACCGCGATCCGCACCGGGCCCTGTCACCGTCTCGCCATCGAGCAGGATGCGCCCTTCCGTCGGCGTCTCCAGCCCGCCGATCATGCGCAGCAAGGTCGACTTGCCGCAGCCGGAGGGGCCGAGAATGGTGATGAAGTCGTTGTCGGAGACGCTGAGGGACGTCGGCATCAGCGCCCGTGTCGCCTGCCCACCGTGACGCGCGGGGAAGGATTTTCCGACATTGTCGATGATGAGCTTGCTCATTTCGCGGCCCAGGGGAACAGGCGCTGATTGACCGCCTTGAACAGGAAATCCGAGATCAGCCCGATCAGGCCGATGACGATGATGCCGAAGATGATCTGCCCGGTGTTCAGCAGCGCCTGGCTGTCGGTGATCATGTGGCCGATGCCGGAGGAGGAACCGATCAGCTCGGCGACGATGACATAGGTCCAGGCCCAGCCCAGCACCATGCGCAGGATCTCGGCGATCTCGGGCGCAGCATTGGGCAGCAGCACGCGCATCACCACGGAACGGTCGCTGGCGCCCAGCGTATAGGCGGCATCGACGAGATCGCGCCGGATCGAGCCCACCGCGACGGCGATCATCAGGATGATCTGGAAGACCGAGCCGATGAAGATGACGAGCAGCTTCTGCGTCTCGCCGATGCCGGCCCAGAGGATCAGCAGCGGGATGAAGGCCGAGGCCGGCAGGTAGCGCGCGAAGGAGACGAAGGGCTCGAAGAAGGCCTCGATCGGCTTGTAGGCGCCCATCAGGATGCCGAGCGGCAGCGCGACGATGACCGCGAGGATGAAGCCGCCGAGGACACGCCAGATCGTCATGCCGATATCGAACGCGAAGCCGTATTCGACGAGCAGCTTGTAGCCCTCGCCGACCATGGTCAGCGGATCGGCCAGGAAGAGGCGCTGGACATAGCCGCCGAAGGTCGCGACCGACCAGAGCGCAACGAAGAGTACGAAGAAGCCGAGCCCCAGCGCGACGCGGGACGGGACGGAAACGGGCTGAAGCGGCTTCATCGTCAAATCGCCCGCGAACGCCAGGCCGAGGCCAGTTCCTGCCAGGGTTCGACCGACCAGAAGCCCGAGGCCGCGCCGGAGGTCGATGGCAGCACGAAAGTCGCGCAACCCGCGACATCAACCAGCTGGCGGCCATAGCCGATGGCAGCACTGGATTGACCCAGCACGGCCTCGGCCGCCCGCTTGCCGTTGAAGGCGATGAAGGCCGGAGCCGTCGCACGCATCTTCATCAAGAATCCTTCAACATCGAAATGAGCACGAACGAGCGCGGCATCCGGCCCGGAGGTCGCTTTCGCGACGTCGGTGAGACCAAACCCATAGTCGAGCAAGTGAGGAAAATCCTCAGGCCTGAATTGCCGGGGAAGAAGGCCGATGGTGTGAAGCACCCGCCAGAACTTGTTCCCCGGTCCGGCGTAATAGGCGCGCCGCAAGGCTGAGGCGCGCCCGGCCTGAGTGCCGCAGAAGACGATTCCCAGACGTGGCGCAAGCACGTCCGGCAGGATCGTCACATCGCACCGCCCGAAACGAAGCGCGTATCGACCAGCGTGGTGATATCGGGCTTCGACTTGATCAGGCCGATCTCGAGCAGCAGGTCGGCCGCCTTGGTGGTGAAGGCCTGCCATTCCCCGGAGAAGAACTTCTTGTTGCCCTCGGCATCCGACCAGCGCAGGAAGCCGGCGGATTTGCCGAACTGCTCACCGGACTGCTTCACGTCGGCGCCCATGATGCCATAGGCCTTGGCCTGATCGGCCTTGATCAGTTCGAGCGCCTCGAAATAGCTCTTGGTCAGCCCCTTCACGGCAGCCTCGTTGCCCGCGATGAAGGCCGGCGTGCAGCCGAAGGTGTCCATCACCATCGGATAATCGAGCGTGGTCGCGATGATCTTGCCGGCATCCGGCTTGTCGCGCACGGCAGAGAGATAGGGCTCATAGGTCATGGCCGCATCATTCTGGCCGGCGATGAAGGCCTGGGCCGCCGGGCCGGGCTCCATGTTGACCACGGTCACGTCCTTGACCGACATGCCGTTCTCCTTGAGGAACCAGGCGAGCGCGAAATAGGGCGACGTGCCGGGCGCAGAGGCAGCAACCGTCTTGCCCTTCAGATCCTTGATCGAGCCGGTCGCGCTACGCACCGCCATGCCGTCGGCGCCATAGCTCTTGTCGAGCTGGAAGAGCTGCTTGGTCTTGATCCCGGCGGCGTCCCAGACGATCCAGGTCTCGACAGTCGTGGCGGCGCACTGGATATCGCCGGAGGCGATGGCAAGGTGACGGTCCTTCTGCGGGATCTTCTTGATTGACACATCGAGGCCATTCTTGGCGAAGATGCCGGCCTCCTTGGCCAGCACCAGGGGCGCGAAACCGGTCCAGCCGGAAATGCCGATCGAAACCTTGGTCTGCGCCTGTGCGCCCGTGGCAGCCAGCAGCGCCGCGAAGCCAAGTCCGGCCGCGGCTCCGATACGCTTCAAACCTGTCATGTCGAAACCCTTCCCCTGGTTGATGTMGTTCGCGCCCGTGAGACTTAAAGCCCATCGCCTCATCCGAAGCGGGATGCAACCTTCATTCCAAGGCAGGTTAAATGCATATGCAAAACCGTCAAGGCGGCGATCAGTTTCCTGAACGAAGGTGATAAATTTCTCTTGTTTGACACCGGACGAGGGTTCCGTTCCCTTCGCAGGGTCCTGCGCGCCGCGCATCTCCCAAGAGGTCCTTCCAGAATGAACGGCGCCGACCGCCTTTGCGATACCCTCCTCGTCAATGACGTGGATGTCTGCTTTGCCAATCCCGGCACCTCCGAAATGCATTTCGTCGCGGCGCTCGACCGCAAGCCGGAGATGCGCTGCGTACTCGGCTTGTTCGAGGGTGTGGTGACCGGTGCGGCCGACGGCTACGCCCGCATGGCCGACAAGCCGGCGGCGACGCTGCTTCATTGCGGCCCCGGCATGGCGAACGCCCTTGCCAACATGCACAATGCAAGGCGGGCCTGGACTCCGATGATCAATGTGGTCGGCGATCACGCGACCTATCATCTCGTCCATGACGCGCCACTGACCAGCGATATCGAAAGCCTGGCCCAGCCGATGTCCCATTTCGTCCGTCGGATCACGACGCCCGAGGATGTCGGCCCGGCGATCGGCGAATCCTATGCCGCCGCCATGTCGCTGCCGGGCGTAACCACCGTGATCCTTCCGGCGGATTGCGCCTGGGGCAGCGTCGCGCCGGCCAAGCTTGCGCCGGTCGCGGTGCCCAAGCTGAAATCGGTCGATATGACCGCCGTGAAGGAGGCCGCAGCCGCCCTTCGCAAGCACGGCAAGCGTGCCGCCCTGATGATGACCAATATGGCTTTGCGCGAAGGCCCGATGGCGATGGCGGCGCGGATCTGCGCCGTCACCGGCGCGCGCGTTTTCGGCCAGATGTCGAATGGCCGCATCGAGCGCGGCGTCGGCCGTGTCGCCCTGCCGAAAGTGCCCTACCCGGTCGATATCGCGCTCGAGGCGCTCAAGGATATCGACCTTTTGGTTCTGGTCGGCGCCAAGGTGCCGGTCGGCTTCTTTGCCTATCCGGGCAAGCCCGGCCGCCTGATCCAGGACAGCTGCGCGGTGGTGACGCTGGCCGAGATCGGCGACGACCTGCCGCTCGCGATCGAGGCGCTGGCCGATGAGCTTGGCGCGCGCCAGAGCCAACCGCTCTATGTCGCGGAGCCTCGCAAGGAGGTTGCTGCCCTGCCGACCGGCGCGCTCGACGCCGACAAGGTCTGCACGATCGTGGCGACGCTGCTGCCCGAGAACAGCATCATCTGCGACGAGTCGGTMTCATCGGGCCGCGTCTTCTACCAGCAATGCCACAACGCCCCGCAGCACGACTATATCCAGCTCACCGGCGGCGCGATTGGCGAGGGCATTCCACTCGCGATCGGCGCAGCGGTGGCCTGCCCGGACCGCAAGGTCATCGGCATGCAGGCCGATGGCTCCGGCATGTATACGGTTCAGGGCCTGTGGACACAGGCGCGCGAGAATCTCGACGTCGTCACGGTGGTCTTTGCCAACCGGACCTACCAGATCCTGCATGGCGAGATGCGCGCCGTCGGTGTCAATGATTTCGGCCGCAACGCCAAGCTGATGCTCAATCTCGACGAGCCGGCGCTCGACTGGGTCTCGATGGCGCGCGGCATGGGCGTCGAAGCGGGCCGCGCGACCACCGCCGAGGAATTCACCAAGCTGTTCCAGGGCGCATTGTCCCGGAAGGGACCGTTCCTGATCGAGGCAGTGATCTGAACTTCGCCTGGCGCGGAGGCCGGGCT
>NZ_JBFTLD010000158.1:0-14871 GCF_056396265.1 Allobosea sp. 05T422_2
TCACATACGAGCTCGGACAGTTCGACAATGGTGCTGGGCGGCAATTTCAAATGGGGGGGGCAAAACGGGGGCAGAAAGAATAGATCTTCATATAGTACATATTACTTACAGCCTATATTGATAGAAACATAAACTATTGTGATTATATTATCATATTGTTGATATTCAACGTGATTCAGTAGAGTGTATTTCGTCGCCCGATATCGATCATTCATTTCCAATTTCGATTTGATCATGCCCCGATCGTTCCGGGGCCATCCAGAAGGCGCGCGCGGCTGCCACCAGCGGCCTCGCGCGCCAGTTTTCAGCGTGACCCGGTTCGGACGCGGAGGCTGTGGTTTCCGTCCGCGCGGCGTGAAGACGGTCGATCCGGGGTAGGATGGTGTCGCGCCAGTCCCGCGCCTCGCTGGGATCGCCGACGGCCTGGGCCATGCGCCGCATCCCGAAGCGTCCGAGGCCGATGATCGCGAACCGGTCGGTTTCAGCACAGGGCTCCTCCGCCGTGCAATGAGGGGAGAGGTCAGTGAACTGCCGGTCCAGGAGGGCACTCCGACCACTGGAAGGACGCTATGTCCGCGCCCCACGGATTTTGCATGGCAGCCGGCCGGTCATTGCCATGGCCAGTTGCGCTTCGCATGGCTCAATATCATGACGGCCTGTTGACAATCCCCGACGGCCGATCTCATCATTCCGGTATAGTGGAATCTTGGGAGGGATTCGATGGGGACTCGGTGGATGGCAGCGGTCCCTGGATCACGGCTTAGCCGTGCATCCGCGGCATGAATTACCGCTGGAACTGGTCCATCCTCCTGCAGGAGCCCTATTGGGAGTGGCTGTGGAGCGGCGTGCAATGGACGCTGGCCATCAGCTTGGTCAGCTGGGTCCTGGCGCTGACGATCGGTCTTGGCGTTGGCATTGCGCGCAGCCTGCCGGCTCGTGGCGCTCGCCTGGTCGCGGGCATCTATATCGATGTCTTCCGCAATATCCCGCCGCTGGTCCAGCTCTTCCTCTGGTTCTTCGTTCTGCCCGAGATCGTGCCCGAAACCATCGGGCTCTGGCTGAAGCGCGATCTGCCTTACCCTGAGTTCGTCACGGCGGTCGTCGCGATCGCCCTGTTCGCCGGATCGCGCGTCGCCGAGCAGGTCCGGGCCGGGATCGAGGCGGTCGGAAATCCGCTGCTGCCGGCCGCGCTGGCAACGGGGCTTCGTCCTGTCCAGGCCTTCCGGCTGGTCGTGCTGCCGCTCGGTCTTCGCGCCATCGTCGGGCCGCTGACCTCCGAATTCCTGATCACGATCAAGCTGTCATCGCTGAGCCTGACGATCGGTGTCCTCGAACTGACGGCGCAGAGCCGCCATGTCGAGAACTATACCTTCCAGGGGCTCGAGGCCTTCACCTTCGCCACTGTCGGCTATCTCGTCATCGGCTTGTGCGTGACGGCGCTGATGCGCCTCATCGACGACCGCATCGGCGGCTCGGCCCTGCGGAAGGCCGCGACATGAACGATTTCGACTGGGGCGTCATCGCCCGCTCCTGGAGCTTTCTCGCCGAGGGCATGGCGCTGAGCGCGCTGCTCGTGCTGGTCGCGACCGTGGGCGGGCTGGTGCTCGGCTTCGGCCTCGCCCTGATGCGGCTGTCGACCCATCGCTTCATCGCGGTGCCGGCTGCGGCCTATGTCACCGTCATGCGCTCCCTGCCGCTCGTGCTGGTGCTGTTCTGGTTCTATTTCCTGATCCCGCTGGCGATCGGACGGCCGATCGGCTCGCTGATGTCGGCGCTGATCGCCTTCGTGATGTTCGAGGCCGCCTTCTACTGCGAGATCATCCGCGCGGGCATCGCCAATGTCCGCAAGGGGCAGGCTGAAGCCGGCCTCGCCACCGGCCTGCGTCGCAGCCAGGTGATGCGCCATATCGTCATGCCGCAGGCGCTGCGGGCGATGATGCCGCTGGTCCTGAACCAGATCGTCATCGTCTTCCAGGACACGTCCCTGGTCTATGTCGTGGCGCTGCATGATTTCCTGACGACAGCCAGCATCGTCGCCTCGCGCGATGGGCGGCCGACCGAAATGTATACGCTGGTCGCCGTCGTCTATCTCATCATCTGCCTGTCGGCGACGAAGGCGGTCGAGTTCTACAGGAAGGGCCGCACGACATGATCGCCGTCGAGGACGTGCACAAATCCTATGGCAAGCTGCAGATCCTGCGCGGCTGCTCGGCAACCGTTCGCCAGGGCGAGGTCGTGGTGATCTGCGGCCCGTCGGGCTCGGGCAAGAGCACGCTGATCAAATGCGTCAATGGCCTCGTGCCGTTCGAGCGCGGCACGATCACCGTCAACGGCGTCTCGGTGTCCGATCCCAGGACCGACCTGCCGGCCCTGCGCTCGCGCATCGGCATGGTCTTCCAGAGCTTCGAGCTCTATCCGCACATGACCGCGCTGGAGAATGTCAGCCTGGCGCAGATCCATGTCCTGAAGCGCTCCCGGGCCGAAGCCGATGAGCGCTCGGAGAAGATCCTGATGCGGGTCGGGCTCGGCAACAAGCTGACGAGCCGACCGAGCCAGCTCTCCGGAGGCCAGCAGCAGCGCGTCGGCATCGCACGCGCGCTCGCCATGGACCCGGCCGCCATGCTGTTCGACGAGCCGACCTCGGCGCTCGATCCCGAAATGATCAACGAGGTGCTGGAGGTGATGCAGGAACTGGCGCTAGAAGGCATGACCATGATGGTCGTGACGCATGAGATGGGCTTCGCGCAGCGCGTGGCCGACCGGGTGCTGTTCATGGATGGCGGCGAGATCCTCGAGGACACGCCCAAGGCGCAGTTCTTCACCGCCCCTGCGACAGAGCGCGCCAAGCAGTTCCTGACCAAGGTCCTGACACACTAGGCCGCCGGCATGACAGAGCTGAGCGCCCCCCAGATCGGACCGATCCTCCAGCGCCAGCGCAAGGCGCGGGGGTTGACGTTGCAGCAGCTCGCAGCCGTCTCCGGCGTGTCGAAATCGATGCTGTCGCAGATCGAGCGGGGCGAGGCCAATCCAACCTTCGCGGTGCTCTGGAGCCTGACGCGTGGGCTGCAGATCGAGATTTCCGCACTCCTCCAAGGCAGCGAATCCTCGCCCGGCGGCAGCGCGATCGAGATCGTCCCGCCGGAGCATACGCCGGAGATCCGCAGTGCCGACGGTTCCTGCCAGCTGCGCATCCTCAGCCCGCCGAGCCTGGCCGGCACGGTCGAATGGTATGATGTCGAGATCGCCGGCCATGGCCGGCTCGACAGCGCCGCGCATGCGCCGGGCGCGGTCGAGCATTTCACGGTCCTGTCGGGCCAGTTCGTCATTGCGAGCGGGTCCTCGCGCTATCCGGTCAAGGCCGGCGAGACGGCGCGCTATCCCGTGGATGTGCCCCACTCGATCTGCAACGAGCTTGATCAGCCGGCCCGCGGCCTGATGGTTCTGCTCTACCAGAAGGTCCGGCAGGAGCGAGGTTCTACTTGAGCGTGTTCCGTTATAGTGGATTCAACCGGGCCGCCGTGAGGCCTGGACCCCCGCAGGTCCCGGCTCCCGCGCCGGCTCGCCGCCGCCCCTTATCGTCCCCCGATCCAAAGGCCCAAATCCCATGCGCGTGAGTATCCTTGGAGCAGGCGCCGCCGCCTATGGCGCTGCCGCCCAGCTTTCGGTCAGTGGGCATGATCCCATGCTCTGGTCGCCCTCCGGCCAGGGCACGACCGAGCTGGCGGCGGGGGCCCCCTTGCGGGCCAGCGGCGCGATCGAGGCGAGTTTCCATCCCCGCATCGCCCATGGCGCGAAGGAGGCCGTGACCGGTTCCGACGTGGTGATGCTGGCCATGCCGGGCAACGCGCACAAGATGGCGCTGGAGGCGACCGCCGAGCATCTGCGCGAGGGGCAGCCGGTCATCATCAGCTCGCACGCCTCCTTCGGGGCGCTCTATCTCTCGCGGCTCCTGGCCGCGCGCGGCATCCGCGCGCCGATCATCGCCTGGGGCACGACGCTGACGACCGGGCGCAAGGCCTCGCCGACCGAGGCCGCGGTCAATTCGCTGCGCTCGAAGATCGACATCGCGACCGTGCCGGAAACCGGGCTCGACGAGGGCCACGCGCTCTGTACCGCCCTGTTCGGCGATCGCTTCGTCAAGCGCGACGGGCTGCTCGCGATCGCGCTCAGCAATCTCAACCCGCAGAACCATCTTGCGATCGCGTTGTTCAACCTCACGCGGATGGAGCGCGGCGAGCGTTGGGGGCAGGCGGAGAACGTCACGCCGGCGGTTGGGCGTGTCATGGAGCTGCTCGACGCGGAGCGCCTGGCGATCGCGCAGGCTTTTGACGTCTCGGTGCGGACGATCAAGGAGCACTACGCCTTTTCCTACCAGCTGCCGGTCGCAAGCATCGCCGAGATGAATGCGGAGCTGCACCAGCGCGGCAATGGCGGCTTCGGCCCGGCGACCTTGACCAGTCGCTATGTGCTCGAGGACGCGCCCTTCGGCCTGCTGCCGACGGTCCTGCTCGGGCGGCTCGCCGGGCAGCCCGCGACGCTGCACGAGGCTGGACTGACCATGCTGTCTGCCGCCTATGGTTGCGACTTTGTCGGGGATAACGACCTGCTGCCCGCGCTCGGCTTCGAGCAGATGAGCAGCGCACAGCTGCGGGAACGGGCCCGCACTGGATTCTAGAACTCCCGAGCACCGGCCGGTGCTCGGGCAATCGCTACAAAGGGGAGAAGAACATGAGACGGAACCTTGTCGCTGCGATCGGCGGCCTCTTGGCCTTCGGCCTGGCCGCCACGGCCCAGGCCCAGGAGGTGGACGCGATCGTCAAGAAATTGCGCGACACCAACACCATCACCATGGGGATTCGCGAAACGCTCTACCCCTATGGCTTCCTCGACAACGACAAGAAGCCGTCCGGCTACTCCGTCGAGTTCTGCCAGCGCATCATCGAGGACATCAAGGCGGAGCTGAAGCTGCCCGACCTCAAGGTCAAATACGTGCCGGTCAGCATCCAGAACCGCCAGGCGCTCGTCGCCAACGGCACGGTCGATCTCGAATGCGGCGGTACGGTCAACACCTTCGGCCGCAACAAGCAGGTTGATTTCTCCTCGGTCTCCTATGTCTCGTCGAGCCAGCTGCTCGTCCTGAAGAATTCGGGCATCACCAAATACGAGGATCTGAACGGCAAGATCGTCGCAGTCGCCACCGGCGGCAGCAGCGAGCCTGACCTGAAGAAGCTCATCGCCGAGAAGGGCCTCAACATCCGCATCCAGAATGTCGACGACCACGCTGCCGCGCTGATCTCTGTCGAGACGCGGCGTGCCGACGCCTATTTCAGTKACAACGGCGCCTTCTACAGCTTGATCCGGCAGTCGAAGAACCCGGACGCCCTGACCATCGTCGGTACCGAATACGGCTATGCGCCGCAGGGCTTCATGGTGYCCAAGCTCAACCCGACGGTTCTCTGGATCGTCAATCACGCCATGGCGAAGATGTTCAAGTCGGGCGAGGCCGAAACCCTGTTCAACAAGTGGTTCGGCCCCTTCGGCGCCCAGGTCTCACCGAAGCTCAAGGCCGCCTGGGCGACGCAATCCTACGCGGAGTAAGCAGCCTCAGGCGTTCCGTTCGGCCTCTTCAGGAAGCCGGACGGAACATCTGCGCGGCCGGGGAGCCGTCTCTTGAACGGGGGCAGCCGCTGGAATGACAGGCTCGTCCCCGGCAAGCTCGGGGCAGTGGATGATCGCGGCGCGCCGGCAGGCTCTCCAGGGCGCTGCACAGCACTGAACAGCGACGTCCCGGCCTTGAACGATCCGGGAAGCCGGAGACAGGTCGGGGACCGCAGCGCAATTTAAACCAACTCCGCCTGCCGTGCTGGTGTCGCGCCCGGCGGTCCACTAGCATCGGCCGGGATCACTCCGCGAGGGCGGGGCAATCCCTGGGGGCGGCCGTGAACCATTTTGGCGTGGAGATCGGCCAGCAGCCCCTCGAAAAATCCTGGTTCAACCTCGCGTTGAAGCTGAAACTCACCGCGCTCGCCCTGGGTTGCCCAACCAACAAGGAACTCTGCGCGCGCTTTGCGGCGGTCAATCCGGCCACCCTGTTCGTCACCCAGAACGCCTACAAATGGCTCTCGGGCAAGGCGATGCCGCGCACCTCCAGCGTCTATGAKGATTGGGCGAGGGTGCTCGGCGGTGCGCTGACGGCGCCCTTCCTGGCCTCGTCCTCGTTCGAGGAGTTCCAGCACGCGATCTGCGCCCGCTTCGGCGTGCCGGAAACCGTGCTTGCGACGCTCCGGGGCGAGGCCGGTCTGCGGCCGGTGCCGGCGCCGGGCCCGGTCACCCCATCTCCCACCCGGGCGGGGGCACGACAGCCCGGCGAGCATTGGCTGGCCGGAACCTATCTCGCGATTTCGCCGGCCTGGTCGCGTGTCGAGKCGGGCCGGCTGATCATCGGCGCGATGCGGGTCTACGCCGATGCGATGCAGCAATTGCAGATCAGCTACTGCGAAAGCCTGTTCAACCGCCCGGTCGCGATGGAGGGGCAGCTGCTCAGCGACGGGCGAACCGCGCAAAGCGCCCTGACATGTTCCTATACGCACCGCCTGTTTTTCCTGGCGCTGAACGTGCCCACTCCGCCCGCCAATCTGATCGGCGGCATTCTCAGCGGCGCGGCAGTCCATGATCCCAATGCCCGCGCTGTCGCCTGCCGCATCCTGTTCGTGCGGGCGCATGGCCGCAGCATCGAAGATCTGGCCGCGCGCATGGGCTATCTCGATGCGGACGCGGACGGAATCGAGCAGGAGCTGGCCGGCCTGGGTTACCGCGCCGATGCCGCCAGGCGGGACCTCGCGGCGAGCATCCTCACCGCGCTCGGCATGCATTCGACCTCCGCGCTTTGCGAAGCCGCCCCCAGGGATTTCACCGATATCGAGCTGACGCTCGACCGGTTGGCGCCCGCCTGAGCCCCCGAAATCCGCAACAGGACGCTGCCATGTACCCATTGACCGGAATGATGCGTCTTGCGGCAATCGCTGCCGTGGTCCCGCTGTCCTTGTCGGGCACGGCCCGGGCGCAATCCGCGKCCCCCCYGCAGCAGGGCGTGACGTTGACGGGGCTCATCGGCAAGGTCCTGTTCGCGCCGCAGCCCGTGCTCGGCTCCGATGGTCGTCAGCATATCGTCTACGAGTTGCAGCTCTCGAATGTGACCGGCGAGCGCGTCGTGATGAAGCGGTTCACGCTCTATGGCGACGACGACAAGGAGCCGCTCTCGACGCTAGACGAGGCCGAGATCGCGCGGCGTTTCTCCCCCGGTGGCCGGCGCGGCAATGAGTCGGCGGAGCTGGGCGGCTATCAATACGGGGTCGCCTTTCTCCACATCGCGCTGCCGCAGGGGCGCGCGGCACCGCAGCGGCTGACGCATAAGGTCGATGCCTGGTTCGATCAGTTCAAGGCGGATGCCGCGATCCAGCTTGGCGCGACCGCAGTCACGACAGCGGCGCCCCCGGTTCTGGGGCCGCCGCTTCGGGGCGAAAACTATATCGCGGGCGACGGCTGCTGCGATTCCACCCGGCATGTCCGGGCCCTTTTGCCGCTGAACGGCGCCTTTCGTCTCGCCCAGCGCTTTGCCATCGATTGGGAGAAGCTTGGCGGGGATGGCCGACTCTTCGCGGGCGATAGGAAGCAGGTCGCGAGCTATCACATCTATGGCCAGCCTATCCTGGCGGTGAGCGACGGCACCATCGTCGATATGCGTGCCGATCTTGCCGATCAGGTCCCCGGAGCGCTTCCCGACGGGCTGCCGATCGGCGAGGCCGACGGCAATTTCGCAGTGCTGGATATCGGCGGTGGCGCCTTCGTGCTATACGCCCATATGCAACCCGGCAGCGTCCGCGTCAGGACCGGCGACAGGGTGCGCCGCGGCGATGTCATCGGCGCAGTCGGCAATACCGGCAACAGTTCGGAGCCGCATCTGCACCTGCATGTCATGGACGGGCCCTCGCCACTTCTCGCCAATGGCCTGCCCTATGTCTTCGAGGCCGCCACGGTGAAGGCGGTCGATCTGGCGGGCACTGCGGATTTCGACCGGGCGGCGGAAACCGGCTCGCCTGTCAGCCTGACGCCGCTCGTGCCCCCTCTGGCGATCCGGCGCGCGCTTCCGCTTGATCTCACTATTGTCGACTGGGGCAACTGAAAGGCCGCGGCGAGGGGATAGCGGGCTCCGGTCGGGCGCCTGGCAGTCCCTCTCGGCTGTCACGCCACTCGGCGCAACGGAGGAGACAAACCTGCGCCGGCTGGGGCGACCGGATGATCGCGGCAGACCGGCATGCTATCCAAGGCGCCAAAGAGATCATCGCGATTCCGGAGTGAGGTGTTCACATGGCTGAGACGAGCAAAGCGCCTCCCGTTGAAGTCCTGTTCGCCAGCGATTTTTCGGCCAGGGCCGATCGCCCGCTCGAACGCGCCTTGCGCCTTGCCGAGGCATGGCGGGCGAGGCTCGCCATCGCCCATGTCCTCGAGGACGCGGTTCCGAACCTGGMGGAAACGACGGCGCGGCTGCGCGCCGAGCTGCCGCCGACGGCGGCGCAGGCTGAGTTCGTCGTCCGGGTCGGCTCGGCTCCGAGCGTGCTGGCAAATCTGGCGGTGGAGCGCGGCAGCGGCGTCATCATCACCGGTGTCGCGCGCTTCAACAGCCTCGGCGACTATGTCACCGGGACGGCGGTCGACCATATCGTGCGCCATGCCTCCGTGCCGGTGCTGGTCGTCCGCAAGCGGGCGGAGCGCCCCTATGACCGCATCCTCGTCGCCACCGATTTCTCCGAGTGCTCGCGCGCGGCCTTGCTGACCGCCGCCGCGCTCTTTCCGACGGCACGTCTCGTGCTGCTCCACGTCAACCCGCAGGCGACGACCGGTCGCTACAAGGTCGAAGGTGCGGCGGAACATCTGCACTCCGAGGCTGCCGAGGACATGGCGGAGTTCCTGGCGGCGGCAGAGCTTCCGCAGGCCGTGCGGGATCGCATCGAGCTGGTCCTGGACGATGGGGCCGTGGTCAATGTGATCAAGCGGCAGGTGCAGGAGACCGGCGTCAGTCTCGTCGTCGTCGGCGCGCATCGCAGTCGGGGGCTGGTGCAGGATGCGATCGGCAGCCATGCCGAAGGCGTGCTCCGGGGCGTCGATGCGGACGTGCTCCTGGTCCGGGAGGCCTGATCCGCGCACCCGCGCCCAGGCCGGAACCGCCGCCGCCAGCCAATCTACAGCCGGCCTCAGCCCGACTGGAGATTGCGTGCGAGCATCACCGCTGCAGCATCGCGGGAACCACCCCGCGTTGTCGGCATGAGGCTCCCTGCTTTGAGCATGAATTCGGTCATGACGCGTAGAATCTGCTCGTCCGATTGGGCCACGCCTGCGGCGTCAAAGTCCTTGCGGATCTTGCTGAACACGTCACTGCGCTCGGGATCGACCGTGCTTCTGGCGAGGTCATCCGAATAGGCATCGGCGTCCCGGCCCGTGAGTGCCAATTTCTCGGCGGCCCACCTGCCGAGGAGCTTGTTGCGGATGATTGTCCTCTGCACATCGTTGGAACTGGTCATTCGAAATTCTCCGATTGCGGGCCGTTGAATGCGCCTTCCTCAGTATGCTCGTGGCCCGATGGATTGCATCGCTGGAGCAGATGCAGGCTCGGGATCGTATGTCGACAAAGCCGATTGGACATCGGCCTCTCACGCTTTTGGGTCAGGAACCAATCCGGCAGCGTTTGCCGATAGCGCGTTMAACGCCGTGTAGCGTTCGATGGCGGCGCGTGCGTTGAAGAGCAACCGGTCCGGGCCGAGCAGCGTGTCCAAACCTGCACGGCGAATGACCTCAAGCGCGCCAGGATTGAGGCCCACGAACCAGACGATGACACCCCGTTCCGTCATGCCCTTCTCGCCTTCCTGCAGCATCTGGAGGGCCGAGTACTCGATGTCAGGAACGCGGCTGAAGTCGAGCGCGAGGACCCGCGGCTTATGCTGACCAACAAGAGCGGTGATTTGGTCAGCCACATCCTGGGCATTGATGAAGAAGAGCCGCCCTTCCGGCCGCAGGATCAACAACCCCTCGAAGGTTTCGTCATCAGGGTTTTCAGGATCGAGAGGGCGGAGCACGTCGGCTCCGCGCTTGCGGCCGATGACCGTAATCCGGGGATGGAATGTCTGGCTGGCCAGGCCGATCAGCGAAAGGATGACCGCGATGACGATACCCTGAAGGGTTCCAAAGATCAGGACGCCAATGGTTGCGACGATCGCCCAGCCGAACTCCATCCTGCGCACCTTGCGAATGGCGTTGAACTCCGCCGGCTGGATAAGCGGAATTGAGTAGACGATGACGATGGCTGCCAGCGTGGCATTCGGAAGGAGCCCGAGCAAAGGTGCGAACAGGAGCATGGTTGCAAGGGCCGCCGCCGCTGTCACCAGCGAGGCAGCCTGGGTTCGCCCGCCCGCCGCGCGAACAACGCCCGTTTGCGATGTGCCGCCGCCGCCCGGCATCGCGCCGAGCAAGGAGCCGGCAATGTTGGCTGCGCCTGTCGCCACCAGCTCGCGATTGGCATTGATCGGAGGATCGCGAGGTCGAACGAAAGCCCGGCCTGCAGCAATGGTTTCGGTGAAACTCATCAGGGCAATCCCGAGCGCTCCCGGCAGCAGTTGCTGCACCAACGCAAGATCGGGGAGCGTCACTGAGGGAAGGCCCTGCGGGATATGCCCTACGGTCGAGACACCCTGAGCGCCCAGGTGAAAGATCCATGACGCTGCGATGGCGGTGGCCACTGCGATGAGTGGGGCGGGTGAATGCGGCTTCAGACGCTCCATCCCGATCAGAACGATCGCGGTCGCCGCCGCCACTGCGGCAGTGAGCAGCGACGTCTCCGGAAGCGCGCGCACGACGCTTAGAATGTCGGCAAAGAAGGACTGCTTGGTGATGTGCACTCCGAAGAGCTTGGGGGCCTGGTCCAGCAGGATGACGAGGCCGATGCCGGCCTTGAAGCCGGTGAGGACCGGTGCCGAGATGAAATTGGCGAGGAAGCCCAGGCGCACGAGCCTGGCGAGCAGCAACAAGGCGCCAACCAGGGCGGTCAGCGTCGCCGTCGCGGTGAGCAGCTTGGCCGGGTCGCCGTCCGGGACGACTGCACCGAGCTGGGCGCCAGTCAGGATCGCGAGCGTGGTGGTGGAACTGACGCTGAGCACGCGGGAGGAGCCGAGCCATCCGTAGACGGCCATTGGCACAAGGGATGTGTAGAGGCCAACCTGCACCGGCAGGCCCGCCACAGTAGCGTATGCCATGGCCTTGGGCAGCACGACGGCAGCCGCCGTAAGCCCCGCGACGACGTCAAAGCGGAGCCCACCGGCATTCTGGTCGTTCTCGTGCATTGAACCAGCCTGCATTGACACAGCCACTGAACGTAAGCTCGAAAGCTCGGAATATGCAAAGGAGACCGAACGTCTCCTCTGGCGCGATCCGGCCCGGCCGTGCCGATGCGCTCGACGTCCGGAAGCCACCCTCCTGCGGCATTCCGGCAGCCCGCTAACCGGTTGGACCGCGTCGGTCTTCCCTGCCAGTAGGACGCCCGTGCGGGAGCCAGACGTCCGATTCAATCCACTCGCTCCGGCCTCCCTCCGACCCCGGTCTTGCCCAGCCCCGCCTCTTGCCCAGGCCCTCGTCTTGCCTAAGCCCGCGTCTTGGCCATCGCGGCGAGCGCCTTTTCGTCCCTGAGCAGGCGGATGACGGGCAGGGCGGTGTCGTCGCCCACGGGCAGGCCGAGCGCCTCGGCAATGGTGTTGCGCCACTCCTCCGCCTCGCTGGGATCGCTGACGACCCAGACCGTGCGCCGCGTCCGGAAGCGTTGGATGCCGACGATCGCGAGCTGGTTGAAGACGATCCTGCGCAGCGCGCTCTGGTCGACCGGGCGCTTTGCCGTGGCTTCGGCCGCAGTCGCCGTGGTCGGCTTCGGCAGCGGCGGCTCGACCAGGAGCGCATCGACATCGTCGACGATGAGCAGGTCGACATTGCGCCAGGGCCAGAGGATGCGGCCATCCTGTTCCTCGAGCGGCGGGTGGCCGGAATCGGCGTCTTCCTTGCGCTCGACCGCGGCCTCGAACAGCTTCACCAGGGTGGTGTAGCGCGCAATCCCGAGCCGGAAGGCGTATTCGGTGCCGATGCCGCAGGCGAGGCAGGTCTTGCCCGAGCCGACCGTGCCGGTGAGCAGCACATGCGGAAAACGCGGCGCGTTCGCGCCCTTCGTCGGCGGCTCCGACAGGGCGATCAGCGCGTCGCGGTAGCCGGGATCCGGCCTTTCTATGGTCGAGCAGAGATTGGTCAGGCGGAACAGGAAGGGCAGGCCGACCTGCTGGAAGGTCATCTTGCGCTTCACCCACCAGAGCACCAGCAGCGTGGCGGGCACGAGCATGACCAGCAGCGCGACGATGGCCTGGACGCCGCCGAGCCCCGAGGCGCCGGCGACGATCGCGCCCGCGCCGATGAAGAACAGCGCGGTCGCGACATTCCACCAGAGCTCGCGGCGGTTGAACGGAAAGAGCGGGCCCTGGCGCCGGCGCTCGCGGACGATGTCGAGCACCTCCTTGACGATCCAGAGCAGCATATTGAGCAGGGCAGCGATGATCGCAGTCTTCCAGGCCGGAAGATCGGTGAAGAGGGCGGCGAGTATCCAGCTGAACAGGAAGGTGATCTGGAAGCCGAGGCCGAAATGACCGAATTGATCGGCGGTCCAAACATAGCTGACGGTCGGAGTCTGCTGCACATCCTTGCCGAACCAGTCATATCGCAATTGCGATACGATTTCCTTGAGCGAAGGTGGCGTAAGCTTCTTGTCCATTGGGCCGCATCTCGCTCAGGGAACGCAGAAACGTCGGATTCACTGGAATGTCGGGGGAAGGTAGGCGCAGGAAGAGCTTACGCGGATGCTAGCAGCTTCATGCGAGCCGGCAAGAGCGCCGTTACGTCAGGGCGTGATCCGGCGAGAGATGTTGTGCGTGCCGCGTTGCCGCCGCTGGACGCCTGGCATGGGCGCAGCATGGACTATCGGCTTTCAGGGGTTCCGTTTCGCGGACAGCCACTCAGCGCTTGAACAAGGGCGTGCGGACATGCCCCGAGGCGGCATAGGACAGGCCGGCCTCCAGGCGCTCCAGCGGCACGCCGCGCGTCAGCAGATGCCCGACCGCGATCTCGACGATCAGAGCTGCGACCTTGTCCGCGGGGCAGACATGGCGACCGGCGCCGAACTCCAGGGATCTGCGGTCCCTGCGCGCGATATCGAAGCGATCCGGCTCGGGATTGAGCGCGGGATCGCGGTTCGCGGCCGCCAGAAGCACGATGATCAGATCGCCCTGACGAAGCTTATGTCCGGCAATCCTGCCGTCGCGCGCCATGAAACGGAAGGTGCTGCTGGTGACGGTATCGCAGCGCGCCACCTCCTGGATGAGCGGCCGCAGGCATGTCCGATCGGCCTCGACCTGCCGGAGGAGTTCCGGCCGCCGGGCCAGTGCGAGCAGCGTCAACCCGATCAGCGAGGCCATTCCGGCGAAACCCTGGACCATGTAGCCAAGGGCGTTGGCGATCACATCCCTTTCGTCGTCGCAGCCGAAACGCGTCGCTTCGCGCAGCAGCGCCTGGAATAACGGGCCCCGCTGCGCGTCGGCCTTCCCGACGGCACTGGCGAGGTCAAACAGCGCCTGCGCGCCTTGATGTCCTGATGTCAGCAAGTCGGGCGTCAGCGCGGGAATTCCGGTTCCAGCAGCTGCGGCTGCGGTCCCATAGGCGCCAAGCCACCCCATGACGTCGCCGAAGCGTTCGCGGGGAATGCCGAGCAGCAGCGCGATGACCTGCACGGGCAGTGCGAACATGAACTGCGTCGTGGTCGCTTCATCGAGCCTCGGCCCGAGTTCGTCGTCGAGCTCGGCCGCACGCCTGTGTGCCAGGGCCGCGACCTCGCCGAGATCRAGGCCGCGCACGGCGTTCGTGACCGCCTCCTTCAGCCTGCCCCGCGCCTCGTCATCCCGCAGGCGCACGAGCCGGCCAAAGATCTCCGCTGCTGCGCCGCCCTGCAGCGCCGCAGGGATGGGCTCGCTCAAGGGGCGGGTCAGACAGATCGCGCTGGTCAGGACTTCGGTGACCGCGGCAGCGCTCGCCGCCACCCACCAGCCATTGGCCTCGTCCCGGGAGAAGGGACGTTCGCGGGCGAGCCGGCCGTAATAGGGGTATGGATCGGGATGCGATGGCGCAGCGCGAACATGGGCCGGGGAGTGGTACTGAGATAACGCGGGAGCAGGGGCTGCAGGCGCCGAAATCCTCGCCGTCATGGTGCTGCTCCGTCCGGTTCGCGCCGCGGCGCCATCTTTGCTTCCTCTTCGATAGCGCTTGCCCAGGCATCCGTCGAAATCATAGTTTCTCTAAGGCCGATCAGTTTTTTGCATGGGCGTGTCTTTCATGGGCCTGGACAACGAAGCGCTTCTGACTTTCGTCACCATCCATCAGGCCAATGGTTTTTCCAGCGCCGCGGAGGTACTCGGCCGTTCGCAGCCGGCGATCAGCCGGCGCATCGCCTTGCTCGAGGACGAACTCGGCGTGCCGGTCTTCGAGCGCGCGTCCGGGGGCGTGGTGCTCAGCGAAGCCGGCCGCGCGCTGCTGCCGCACGCCGAACGCGTGCTTGCGGCGCTGCGCGACGCGGAAAGCGCGATCAAGGCGCTGCGCACGGAGGTCGCCGGCCGTGTCGCGATCGTGGCAGTGGGCACGCTAGCCGGGACGAACCTCACCGCGGTTCTCAAGCGCTTCGCTGCCGATCATCCCAAGGTCGATCTCTCGATCAGCACCGCGACCAGCGCTGAGGTGAGCGAC
>NZ_JBFTLD010000159.1:0-14832 GCF_056396265.1 Allobosea sp. 05T422_2
ACCACATACGCCGTGTATTTATCCCCGATCATATCGACTTCAAACTCACGTCGATTCGTCAGAAAGCAACACATAAGCTATAATTATTGTTTTATGCCGTAGTATGAAGTACGGTCTACCATCCTAGCCGGACTCAAGGAAGGGAGGACGGATATGACTACAAATGAACACGCCCCCCTCTTTTCGGTTTGCTCGGGCGAACGTCACTTACCCGCGCATACGATAGCTAACCTTGAGGAACGAAGTTATGCGCATCACCTTGATGGGCTCGATGTGACGGAACGTCAGAAGTCCGATTTGATGCTCGTTGTTTGGGCCCTCATGCGTACTTGGGTCGAAATGGACCTGCCGATCGGCACATGTGGACCGATTTTTGAAGCACTACTCAGCCCATCTGCGAATGAGACAGAGCCCGCGAAAGAAACGGAGAATTTTCCCACGCAAGGAGAGCCCACATGAAACCAACCAGAACCAACGGGGCAGTGGTCCAGGAGGATACGAAATTCGCGCTAATCTACGCGCGGGTATCAAGCAAAAAGCAGGTCGTAGCGGGCGATGGGCTCAACTCACAACTCACCGCGTGTATTGCGTATGCGCAGGCTAAGGGATATGAAGTCGAAGGCATACATACCGATGACTTAAGCGGCAGCGCGCGAAACCGTGCTGGCTTGGACGCTGTGTTCACCCACATGCAGTCCAATCCGGACAAGCGGTATCKGATCATCTTTGACCATATCAACCGGTTTAGCCGCGACCTTTATCTTCACGGCGATMTCCGCCGGATTGTGAACGATCTGGGCGGCATCCTTGAGTCGCCGCACATGATCTACGGTAACGACTCGACTTCGCGCCTTGTCGAAAACATGAGCGTTGTCGTGTCGGACTATCAGCGGGTTCACAACACGGAACAGACAAACTCGCGGATGCGGTCACGCCTTACAAACGGCTATGCCGTATTCGCTGCGCCTGTCGGATATGTTTACGGCAAGGTGCAGGGCCACAGTGGCCGTGTGCTTGTCCGTAATGAGCCCTCTGCCTCGGTCGTAGTCGAATCCCTCGAAGGCTATGCCTCTGGTCGCTTCGAAACGGTGGCCGATGTGCTTCGGTTCTGTCAGGAGCAGCCGCTTTTTCCGAAAAGTCGTGCGGGTAAAATTACACACCAGCGCATTGGGCAATTTCTGAGGAATCCGTCCTACGCAGGGCTCGTTGGATCAGGCGCTTGGGGAATCCCGTTTCGCATGGGTCATCATGAGGCCCTCGTATCGATAGAAACGTATCAACACGTTCAAGACAGGCTAAACGGCATCAACCGCGCGCCCAAGCGCCGAAACCTCAATGAGGATTTTCCCTTGCGAGGTTTTGTCATGTGCGATGATTGCGGGAACCCCTTAACCGCTTGCTGGTCCAGAGGTAATTCCGGCCGTCATCCCTACTATCTCTGCCACACGCGAAGCTGCGCAAGCTACGGCAAGTCAATCCGTCGCAATGTGATCGAGGGTGAGTTCGCAGCACTGCTGACGCGCATCGCCCCCGAACAAAAGATCTTCGACATGGCCGTGGACATGTTCAAGGAGCTATGGCGTCACCGCCAAGGCAACGCCGAGTCGCGCGCAACAGCGCTCACGGAGGAACTGTCGCGTATCGAGCGCCAGATCGAGATTCACGTCGAGCGCCTTGTGTTGACCAGCCTTCCGGTTATTTCGAGGGCTCTGGAAGACAAGATCGGAAAACTGGAAGCTGAACGGCTGCTCGTCGAGGAGCGGATCGCTCTTGTGGACCGCACAGAAGGAAGCTTCGATGCCCGACTTAGAACCGCACTGTCGTTCCTCGGAAACCCTAGTAAATTCTGGGATTCTGGTTGCTTGAACGACCGTAGGGCGGTCCTAAAACTAACCTTTGCCACCTTCCTCCGCTACAGGCGCGGGGAAGGCTTTAGAACCGCAAAAATAGCTTTACCGTTCAGGGTGTTAGGCGACTTTATGTCGCCTAAGTTGGAAATGGCGCGCCCGAAAGGATTCGAACCTCTGACCCTCAGATTCGTAGTCTGATGCTCTATCCAGCTGAGCTACGGGCGCGTATCAGGTGGCTCGGCCGTGGCCGCGTCGATCTGATGTGGCGGGAATAACCGCAACGCTTCGGCTTGGCAACCCCCGTCTTCCCGGAAATCTGACATTCCCGGGGATGAGGGGGCAAGCGCGCCAAAAACGCGCGGGATGCTCAGTCTTCGCGCAAGCCACCCCCGCCAATTGCGGCAACCTCGGCGCTTTCCTGTCGCGCTTGCTTCGCGGCGCGATTCTTCGGCAATTTCTCGGCAATGCCATAGAGCTGTTCGCGCCGGTCCATCTCGCGCCAGACATCCGCGGGCGCGATACCGATCTCGCTCCAGAGCACGACGAGATTGTAGATCAGGTCGGCGCTCTCGAGGATCACCCGCTCGCGGTCGGCCTGGACCGCTTCCAGCCCGACCTCCACCGCCTCCTCGGCCAGCTTCTTGGCCATCTTCGGCAGCCCCTCGCCGATGAGCTTGGCGGTGCGCGAAAAGGCCGGGTCGCGCGTGCGCGCGGCAAGGACCGCAGTGTGAAGCTTGAAAACCGAATCAACCATATCGCGAGCCTCACCCCCTCATGTGAGCATTTCGTGACAGGGAGCATCAGGCAGCACGCAGCGCGAATCACTCCCCAGGAAATGGTAGAGCAAATCGCAGGGCGCGAAATGTTTGTTTCACGCCGAGACGAACTTGGAATGATCAGTCCGCAGCGAAGGGAGCGAAGGACCGGACCACGTCGCGATAGACGGCCTGCTTGAACGGAATGATCAGATCGGGCGTCTCTTCCAGCCGTGCCCAGCGCCAGGCCTCGAACTCTGCCTTGTGACCTCCTGCCGGGTGCAGGATATCGATCTCGCTGTCGGGACCGTCGAGGCGGAAGGCGAACCATTTCTGGGCCTGGCCGCGCCAGCGACCCTTCCAGGCCTGTTGGCCGATATCCACGGGAAGATCATAGCTCAGCCAGACGGGCACCTCCGCCAGCAGCGAGACGGAGGTGACATTGGTTTCCTCCTGCAGCTCACGCAGCGCCGCCTGATAGGGCGTCTCGCCGGGATCGATGCCACCTTGCGGCATCTGCCAGGCGAAGCCCGGCGCAACATGCTCGCGCTTGGTCTTGTCCGCCCGGCGCCCGACGAAGACGAGCCCGTCGCGGTTGAACAAGGCCAGCCCGACGCAGGGGCGATAGCCGGGAGGCGGCTCGGTCATTTCAGGGACCCTGTTGTGGAGGGATTGCGCAGTCCGCGGGCTGCGCTGACCGGCACGATGACGAGGCCCTTGGCCTCCAGAGATTTGGCCCAGCGGGCAATGCGCTCGATCGAGACCGGCAGCGCGCTCGCCGCGCCGATCGCCACACCCTGTTCGCGCGCCTGAGTCTCAAGCCGCTGCAGCTGCTGGTCGATCGCATCGGCGCGGGTGACCGTATCGATCACCCTGTCGACCTTGAGTGCCGGAATCTGCGCCCGCGCTGCCGCGCTCGCGAGCTGGCTGCGCGAGGACGAGCCGTCGTCGACGACCATCAGCCCGCGACCGGCGATCTCGCGCAGGACCGGCGACAGGGCGTTCTCATCCGCCGTCAGCCGGCCACCGAGGAAATTGACGATGCCGACATAGCCGGTGAAGCGACCCAGCACCCAATGCAGCCGATCGAGATTCTCCGCGGCCTTGGGGCCCGAGAGCAGGGTATGCGGCCCGGGATCGTTGTCGGGATAGTCGAACGGTTCCATCGGCACCTGCAGGAAGACCTCATGGCCGTCGCCACGAGCCCGCTGCACGACGCGCTCCAGCTCGACTCCATAAGGCGCGAAGGCCAGCGAAACCGCGCCAGGCAGCTGCGTGATCGCATCTGCCGTACCATTCTGGCTGATGCCCAGCCCGCCGACGAGAAGCGCAATGCGGCCCGCCGGCTTGGTCTCAGGCGCCGGACCTAACGGGCGGGCATAGACCTGCATCGGTGTCGCGCCGTCCGGCGCCACCTTCGGCAGAAGGCCGAACCGGCTGCGTTCGACCAGCCGGCTGTCGGGAGCCGGCGCGAGCTTGACCTCGCCGCTATCGGGAATCGTGATGACGATCGCACCGGGGGCCTCTGCCCCGGGGCGCACGACGGTCACCCCTGATTCGATTTCAAGCTGGCGCGCTGTGGATTGGGAGCGCGGATCTGTGACATTCGGTTCGGCGGCAGGTGCGGCCGCGATTTCCCTTGAAGGCTGCCTGATCTCGATCGCGGCAGTCGCCATCGGCTCGCCACCGTCGGGATCGCGCCGGAACAGCAGGATGGCAATCACCGCAAGTGCCGCGCAGCCCATCGCCCCGCTCAGGGCAAGCGACAGCCAGCGCGCCCACGGTTTGCCGTGGCGCACCGGGCGACMCTGCCCCAAGGGCCGATCGAGCTCGGTAAGCGGCGTTCCGGCCAAGGGCAGCCGTCCTCAGCTGTTCGAATCGGACCCGAATCAGCGGCCCGCACGCCTAGTCTTGGCGCGTGCGGGGCCAGCAGTCGAGAGCGCCGGAGAACGGCGCTCTCCTCCCAGTCGGATGGAGATCAGTTCGGCTTGGCGGGCTCTGGGGTCGGAACCGGGCCGGCGACGTCCTTCTTGACACCCCGCAACAGATTCAGCGCGGCAAGAAGCTGCGTATCCTTGGCCGGGTCATTCGGCACATAGGAAGCCGAACCCGACTGCTCATCCTTGCCGTCGCCCGACTTGAGATGGCCCTTCAGGGATGCCTCGCCCTTGTTGTCCGTCAGCTTGTCCTTGAGCTCTGGCGGAATTTCCTGGACGACCTCGATATCCGGCGTGATGCCCTTGGCCTGGATCGAATTGCCCGATGGCGTGTAGTAGCGCGCCGTGGTCAGGCGCAGGCCGCCATTCGAGCCGAGCGGGATCACGGTCTGCACCGAGCCCTTGCCGAACGAGCGCGTGCCCATCACGGTTGCGCGCTTGTGATCCTGCAGGGCGCCGGCAACGATCTCGGCCGCCGAGGCCGAAGAGCCGTTGATCAGAACCACGACCGGCTTGCCCTTGGTCAGGTCGCCCGACTTGGCGTTGAAGACCTGGGTCTCCTCGGCATTGCGACCGCGCGTCGAGACGATCTTGCCGCGCTCCAGGAACGCGTCCGACACCAGCACCGACTGGTCGAGCCTGCCACCGCGATTATTGCGCAGATCGATCACATAGCCCTTGATCTTGTCGACACCGATCTCGGCATTGACCTTGTCGAGCGCCTTGCGCAGGCCCTCATAGGTCTGCTCGCTGAAAGTGCCGATGCGGATATAGCCGACATCGCCCTCAACCCGCTCCTCGACCGCCGGGACGACGATGGTGGAACGCGTCAGGGTGAACTCCAGCGGATCCGGCTTGCCCGGGCGCTCGATCTTGAGCTTGACCTGCGTGTTGATGATGCCGCGCATCTTCTCCACGGCCTGGGTCAGGCTCAGGCCTTTCACCTGGTCACCATCGATCTCCCTGATGATGTCGTTGGCGAGGATGCCGGCCTTGGAGGCGGGCGTGTCGCGAATCGGCTTGGCGACCTTGAGGACGCCGTCCTCCATCGTGACCTCTATGCCGAGGCCGCCGAACTGGCCGCGCATGTCCGTGTCCATGTCACGGAAGCTCTTGGCGTCGAGATAGGCCGAATGCGGATCGAGCGAGGAGACCATGCCGTTGATCGCGGCCTCGATCAGCTTCTGCTCGTCGGGCTTCTCGACATAGTCGGTGCGAATCTTCTCGAAGATGTCACCGAACAGGTTGAGGCTACGATAGACCTCGGCCGAGGCCGCGACCGCGCTGGTCGAGGACAGCAGGTGGGTCTGCGTCGCCAGACTGGTAAGGCCCGCGCCAACGATTGCGCCGGCGAGAACGAGGGAGACCTTGCGCATCATCCGCGAACCTTTTCGCTTTGCGATTTCGTCCACCACGGTGCCGGGTCGATCGAAACGCCGTCTTTTCTGAACTCAATATAGAGAACCGGTTCCCCAGTCCCCGAACCTACGATCGTCGCGGCAGCTTCCGACGTTTGACCCATCATCGCAACCGGTTCCCCGGCAAGGACGAATTGGTTCAGCGACACGTCGATCCGCTGCATGCCGGCCAAGAGCAAATAGTACCCCMCACCCGCGTTCAGGATCAAGAGTTGCCCGAAGGAGCGGAACGGCCCAGCGTAAACAACCCAAGCGTCGGAAGGCGCCGAAACTAGGGCATTAGGGCGGGTTGTCAGTGAAATTCCGCGCGTCGTGCCGCCAACGCCGTCATTGTCACCAAAACCACGCAATTGTGATCCGGCAGCGGGCAGCGGCAGCATGCCGCGAGCTTCCGCGAAAGCGATCTTCGGCGCAAGCCGGGCGGGGTCCTTGAAAGCGAGCGCCGCCATGCGTTGCYGCTGCTCGCGGGTCTCGGCCTCCAGAGCCTGGCGCGCCGCTTCCGCGGCGCGATTCGCGACGGAGATTTCCTTCTCGATGCGCTCGACGAAATCGCGCAGACCCTTCGCCTGCGCCGCAAGCTCTCCGCTCATCCCGCGCTGCGCCTCGATATCCTTGGCGGCGCTGGCCTCGCGCTCGCGCCTGGCGTCGATCAGCGAAGCAAGGCGCTGGCGCTCGCCCGCGAGCGTTTCCAGCTCACCGGTCATCGCCTTGCGCTCTTCCGCGATCCCGCCGCGCAACCGCACCAACTCGCCGAGATCTGTGCTGAGGATCTCGATCTCCTGGCGCAGATCGGGCACCACAGCGCCGAGCAGCATCGAGGCGCGCACCGCCTCCAGGATATCCTCCGGCCGCACCAGAACGGCCGGCGGCGGCCGGCGGCCGATCCGCTGGAGCGCGGCCAGGACTTCGCCGATCAAGCCGCGGCGGCCCTCGAGGGAACGCCGGATCGCGGTTTCGCTGGTCTGCAGAAGCGCCAGCCGCTCCTCGATCGCGCCAATACGACGTTCGACCCCCTGGGTACGGGTCGTCGTCTCGAGCAGCGCCTTGTTGAGACCGGCCCGATCGGCCCGGATCGTGGCGATCTCAGCCTCCAGCTTGGCTCGCGCCTCGGCATTGCCGGCCAGCCGTTCCTCGATCGCCTTCAACTCGGCTTCGCGGGCCTGTTTCTCCACCTGTTTCTGCGCGATTTCGGGCGCCACGCGATCCGGATCGGGCCCCGGCTCCTGAGCGTTGACCGCCAGATGACCGAGACCGAGCGCGAGCCATAGCAAAGCGGCGCTGCCGAGGCGGCGCGAACTGGCTCGAATCACTGATGCGGCGGACGTCATGCGCGATGATAGGGATGTCCGGCGATAATCGTCATGGCCCTGTAGAGCTGCTCCAACGCAAGCACGCGCACGAGCTGATGCGGCAATGTCAGGGCCCCGAAGGCCAGCGTCAGATCAGCACGATCCCGAATGGTCTCATCCAGCCCGTCCGCACCGCCGATCACGAGGCTCGCGGTGCCCGTACCGGCGTCTCGCGAGGCCGCGATCCTGCCGGCGAAGGCATCGCTCGTCAGGCTCCTGCCACGCTCGTCAAGTGCAATCAGCAGCCCCGGCGAGAGCTTTGAAAGGATCGCGGCAGCCTCATCGCGCTTGCGCTCTTCAGGCCGCCGCGCCCGGCTTTCAGGCAGCTCCGTGACATCGGGCCCAGTCAGACCAAGGCTGCGCCCGAGACCATGGCTACGTTCGCGGTAGCGCTCGCAGAGGTCCCGTTCCGGCCCGTCCTTGAGCCGGCCGACGGTGATGATGGCGAGCCGCACCGGAAATCAGGATCAGCCGACGAGCCGCTCATTCGGGCGGTCGGCGCCCCACATCTTTTCCAGATTGTAGAACTGGCGCACTTCCGGCCGGAAGACATGGACGATGAGATCGCCCGTATCGATCAGCACCCAGTCGCAGGCAGGCATGCCCTCGACCTTCGGCGTCGGCAGTCCCGTCTTCTTGAAGGCCTCGACGAGGCTGTCGGCAATCGAGGCGACATGGCGGTTCACGCGCCCTGACGCGATGATCATCGCGTCAGCCAGCGAAGTCTTGCCAACCAGATCGATAACGGTGATGTCCTCGGCCTTCATATCTTCGAGAACATGGATTGCGAGGGCCACGCTGTCGGCGGACGGGTTTCCGGGGACAGCAGCCTGGGGAAGCGGCTTCGGCTCGGCTTCACCAAGGGTTTGACGGTTCAGTTCCGTATCCTCACATGACGACGCGCTCTCAGCGCGACGATCCTAAATTAAGCGATATGAGGTCGAAATTCAATCGCGACCAGCCAACTGGCGCAAATAGGTCGAGGACAGCTCGGAGCGCCGGCCATGCAGGAACACCCAGGCGGGGGGCTCCAGCAGCGGCAGGGCGGCAGCGGCATTCTCGGAAACCCGCCAGCGCGACAGCCAGTTGGCGGCCGGCGAAGCCACCGCGCGATGCGTCGATCCCGGGCGGTCGATCACGGCGATGGGCATCATCCGGGCAATGGCTCGCCACTCGTTCCAGCGGTGGAAACCCGCAAGATTGTCGGACCCCATGATCCAGACGAAGCGGACGCCAGGGCAGCGCAATTTGAGGGCGCGCAGGGTATCGGCGGTATAGCGGGTGCGCAGGCTCGCCTCGACCCCGGTGACATGGATGCGGGCGTGATCGGCAAGCTCTTGCGCCGTCGCAATGCGTTCGCCGAGCGATGGCAGGGCCGCATTGTCCTTGAGCGGATTGCCCGGGGTGACCAGCCACCAGACGCGGTCGAGCTGCAGCCGACGCAGCGCCGTCAGGCTCGCCATGCGGTGACCGTCATGTGCCGGGTTGAAGCTCCCGCCGAACAAGCCGATCCGAAGGCCCGGTGCATGGGGCGGCAGGCGCAGATCCTCTGCCCTCACGGCCGGATCTGGCCGCTGCCATGAACCCGGTATTTGAAGGAGCAGAGCTGCTCGACACCGACCGGCCCGCGCGCATGCATACGCCCCGTCGCGATGCCGATCTCGGCGCCGAAGCCGAACTCGCCGCCATCGGCAAACTGGGTCGAGGCATTATGGACGACGATGGCTGAATCGACCTCGGCCAGGAAGCGCTGCGCCGCCGCCTCGTCGGCAGTCACGATTGCATCTGTATGGTGCGAACCGTAGCGCTCGATATGCGCGATCGCCGCATCAAGCCCGTCGACCACCTTCACCGCAATGATCCGGTCCAGATATTCGGTTGCCCAGTCCGCCTCGGTTGCAGGCGTCACCTGCGGATTGGCCGCCTGTGCGGCGACATCGCCACGAACCGCGCAACCGGCCTCGATCAGCATCCTGAGGAGCGGCTGCAAATGGGTTGCAGCACAGGCGGCATCGACCAGTAGGCTCTCGGCCGCGCCGCAGACGCCGGTACGGCGCAGCTTTGCGTTCAGCACGATCGCCTTGGCCATGTCGAGATCGGCGGCTCCATGGATATAGACATGACAGTTGCCGTCGAGATGCGCGAAGACCGGCACACGCGCATCGCTCTGGACACGGGCGACCAGGCTCTTGCCGCCGCGCGGCACGACGACATCGACGGCACCGCCGAGCCCCGCCAGAATCTCGCCAACCGCTGCGCGGTCACGTGTCGGCACCAGCTGGATCGCGTCGCCCGGCAACCCTGCAGTTTCCAGTCCCTGGCGGAGCGCTGCAGCAATCTCGGTCGAGGTGCGGAAACTATCCGAGCCGGCGCGCAGGATCGCGGCATTKCCGCTCTTCAGGCAAAGCGCGCCGGCATCGGCGGTGACATTCGGGCGGCTTTCGAAGATCACCGCGATCACGCCAAGCGGTGTCGCCACGCGCTCGAAGGCAAGGCCATTGGGCTGGGTCCATTTGGCGAGCACGCGACCGACGGGGTCGGGCAACAGGGCGATGCCCGCCACCGCTTCGGCAACCGCCGCCAACCGGGCCTCGTCCAGCATCAGACGGTCGATGAAGGCGGCGTTCTGGCCGGCGCCGCGCGCCTCATCGAGGTCTCGCGCATTGGCGGCGAGGATCGCCGGCGCACGCTCGCGCAGGGCCTCGGCCATCGCCATCAGCGCCGCGTTGCGCTGCTCAGCCGACGCAAGCGCGACCAGCCGCGCAGCAGCGCGGGCCTGCCGGCCTAGCCCATGCATGACCGTGCCGATTTCCTCTTGGCCATCGCTTGCAGAAACCACGCGCAGCGCGCCTTCGCCAGTCATCGTCAACTCACCCGTTTCCTTGAGCCCGGCGACCTTAGCCGACACCGAGCGCCATGTCGTCACGGTGGATCATCTCGGCGCGCCCGGGATAGCCGAGGATCGCCTCGATATCGCGCGAGGCCTTGCCGAGCACGAGCCCCGCCTCCCCCGCATCATAGGCCACCAGCCCCCGTCCGAGCACCCGCCCATCCGGATCACGGATGAGCACGGCATCGCCACGCGCGAATTCACCCTCGATCCGGCTGACGCCGACAGGCAGCAGGCTCGCTCCACCGCGCAAGGCACGAGCGGCCCCTGCATCGACATACAGGGTGCCGCGCGGCTCGAGCGAGCCAGCAATCCAGGTCTTGCGCGCCGTCGCAGGCGTCGAAGCCGAGAGAAACCAGGTGCAGCGCCCGCCAGCCACGATCGCACTGAGCGGGTTCTTCGTCCGCCCATCGGCGATCAGCATATGAGTGCCGCCCGCCGCCGCGATCTTGCCCGCCTCGATCTTGGTGCGCATCCCGCCGCGGGAGAGTTCGGACGCTGCTCCGCCCGCCATGGCCTCGATCTCCGGCGTGATCAGCTCGACCAGCGGGATATGGCGCGCAGCCGGGTCCCGCGCCGGCGGCGCCGTGTAGAGCCCATCGATATCGGAGAACAGCACCAGCAGGTCGGCGCCCGCCATGGTCGCGACACGCGCGGCGAGGCGGTCATTGTCGCCATAGCGGATTTCGGTCGTCGCGACCGTATCATTCTCGTTGATCACCGGAATCGCGCGCAGATCGAGCAGGCGGCCAAGCGTGGCGCGCGCATTGAGATAGCGGCGGCGCTCTTCGGTATCCGCCAGCGTCAGCAGGATMTGTCCGGCGGTCAGCCCGTGATGTCCCAGCGCCTCGGACCATGTCCGCGCCAGCGCGATCTGCCCGACGGCCGCAGCCGCCTGGCTTTCTTCCAGTCGCAGCGGACCGCTCGGAAGTCTGAGCACGGTCCGGCCGAGCGCAATTGCCCCCGACGAGACGACAAGCACATCGGCGCCGCGCAAGTGCAGTTCGGCGAGATCCTCAGCGAGCGCGGCGAGCCAGGCCTGGCGCAGCCGGCCGCGCTCGCGGTCGACCAGCAGGGCCGAACCGACCTTGACCACGATGCGGCGGAACTGACTCAGCGACGGCGTGTTCACGGAGAAGACCAGGATCGAGTAACGGAAGCGAGGATTGCCTGTTGGCGAAAACCCGACACTTGTAAAGCGCGCCGCCGCCCGTTCGGCTATGCATGCCCATGCAAAAGCATGCCTGAACCCMGGCAATTGCATTGACATTCACTGTTCGAGAGGCCATATGGCGGCCGTCGATATTCGGCCGAACGCCGCGGTCCTGCGCATGTCAATGTGCCCGCCGACG
Source organism: Allobosea sp. 05T422_2 (assembly GCF_056396265.1). Taxonomy (NCBI): domain Bacteria; kingdom Pseudomonadati; phylum Pseudomonadota; class Alphaproteobacteria; order Hyphomicrobiales; family Alloboseaceae; genus Allobosea; species Allobosea sp. 05T422_2. Next base: position 11,552 of record NZ_JBFTLD010000159.1, read on the forward strand.
ACCTTCCCCGCTCAGATCGAACAACCGGCGCGCGGCCTTCTGGTGCGCTTCAACATGACGCTGCGAAGATTTCGCTGGATCTCGGGCCCGGGTTCAGCGCGATGTTTTCGCATTTCGAATGAAGGAAACCAGGATGCAGGTTCTCGTCCGCGACAATAACGTCGACCAGGCGCTGCGAGTGCTTAAGAAGAAATTGCAGCGCGAAGGCGTTTTTCGTGAGATGAAGCGCCGCTCAGCTTATGAGAAGCCATCCGAGCAGCGCGCCCGCGAAAAGGCCGATGCCGTTCGCCGTGCCCGCAAGGCCGCTCGCAAGCAGGCTCAGCGCGAAGGTCTCATCGCCGCGCCGAAGCCCAAGGCGAAGCCGACCCGCGCCGCAGGCGCAGCGCCTGCGCGCTGATTACAATACACATCCGGCCAGTTCTGGATTATTGCCCCCGCGGGCTCGCGAGTTAGAGCCCGTTCAACCCAAGAAGGTAGACCTTGAAGAACCCGAACGACCGCAGCTTCACTGATCGTCAGTCCAACTCCGCCAATGCCAAGAAGGCGCTGCTAGAGCGTTTCCAGGCACGGCCGAAGGCCGATGACCCGATCATGCAGCAGCGCCGCGCGGAGCGCCAGGCCATTGCCGATGCACGCGCTGTCCGCGACGCCGAAAAGGCCGCTGCCCGCGTCGAGGCTGAGCGCCTCGCGGCGATCGAACGCGCCGCCCAGGAGGAAGCCGAGCGTCAGGCCGAACTGGTGCGTGAGGCCGCCCGCAAGGCCGAACAGGCCAAGCGCGATGCCGAGCGCCCCCGCAAGGTTCTGCTCGAGGCCGTCCAGTACATGCAGATGCGCGCTGCCGGCAAAGGCCGCCGCTRAGCGACGCTCCGCCTTCCGGGGTCGAAAGACCTCGATCCCAAGACGACGATACGGGAATGAGCCGCGTGTAACGCGCGCCTCATTCTTTCTGTTTTCGCAATGCTCCTCCTTCGCAGCGACGAGCAATTGCACTTTGCCTCAAGGGCGCAAGCGCCCTCTTCCCGTCGCGCCCAGGCTCTTTCCTGGCCCTGCGCCACGGAGGAAAACTCCGGAAATCCGGCGTTTATCGCCGATTTTCGGCCTTGCTCAGTCGACCTGACATCAGGCTCCGCTAACGCAACGGCACTCCCTTGCCTCTGAAGCGGCATAACCTCTCCCGTTCTTGTGCAGTCGCGAAGGCAATCACGATCGAACTTCTAAGACTTTAGTATTACGCCTATCGCTTGCCACGGCAACTGAATACAGCAACTCTGGGATATCGCGGCCAGCAGGCCGCAATAACGACACGCCAGATACATGGCGGCACACCCAGGGAGGGAATCCATGACTACGGAGACCGCTAAACCTCGTTCGAATCGTCGCAACTTCCTCAAGGTCGCAACACTTGCGGGCGCTGGCGCCATTGCCATGCCCCAGGTCAGCCGCGCCCAAACGGTGACGTGGAAGTTCCAGTCCACCTGGCCGACCAAGGACATCTTCCATGAATTCGCCGGCGACTTCGCCAAGCGGGTCAATGACATGTCCGGCGGCCGGCTGAAGCTGGACGTGCTCGCCGCGGGCGCAGTCGTCCCGGCCTTCCAGATGCAGGATGCGGTCGCGGCCGGCATTCTCGATGGCGGGCATGGCGTCTGCGCCTATTGGTACGGCAAGAACAAAGCCTTCTCGCTCTTTGGCACACCTCCGTCACTCGGCTGGGACGCAACCAGCTTCCTGGGATGGATGAATCATGGCGGCGGCTATGAGCTCTATAACGAGCTGGTCGGCCAGACCCTGAAGCTCAATCTCGTAGGCTTCCTCAGCGGGCCGATGCCCTGCCAGCCGCTTGGCTGGTTCAAGAAGGAGCTCAAGACCCCCGACGACTTCAAGGGCCTGAAATACCGCACAGTCGGCCTCGCGGCCGATTTGATGAAGGAGATGGGAGCCGCAGTCACGATTCTGGCCGGTGGCGAGATCGTGCCGGCGCTCGAACGCGGCGTCATCGACGGCGCCGAGTTCAACAATCCCTCCTCCGACTCGATCCTTGGTTTCCAGGACGTCGCCAAGGTCTACATGCTGCAAAGTTACCATCAGGCAGCCGAGAGCTTCGAGCTCATCTTCAACAAGACGAAATTCGATGCGCTCGCCCCCGAGCAGAAGGCGATCATCAAATATGCGGCGGAAGCAGCCTCCTCCGACATGATCTGGAAGGCGCTCGACCGCTATTCCAAGGATCTCGACATGTTGCGCTCCAAGGGCGTCAACGTCGTCCCGACCCCGGAGGTGATCCTCAAGGCCCAGCTCGTCGCCTGGGACAAGGTGCTCGACAAGCTTTCTGCCGAAAACGCCTTCTTCAAGAGGGTGGTCGAGTCGCAGAAGGCCTGGGTCAAGCGCACCGTCGCCTATGAACGCGTCAACACGCCTTCGCGCGAACTGGCCTTCACCCACTTCTTCAAGGCCTGAGCCTCTGCCCGCATCCGGACGCCCGCCACCCGCAACCGGCCTGGCGGGCGTTTGCGCCGACGAGCTCTGCAACGTGCCGTGGAGACCCTGATGGGCATCGTGCTCGCGATCGACAAGTTCAATACCGCCATCGGGAAACTCGCCGGCTGGACGATTCTGATCCTGACCCTGGCGATCAGCTACGAGGTCTTCTCGCGATACGTCCTGCGTGCACCCACCGAATGGGCTTTCGACGTCAGCTACATTCTCTATGGCACTCTGTTCATGCTGGCCGGCCCTTACGCGCTCGCACGCAATGCCCATGTGCGCGGCGATTTCCTCTATCGCCAATGGGCCCCGCGCACGCAGGCCGGGCTCGATCTGGCGCTGTATTTTCTGTTCTTCTTCCCCGGAGTCATCGCGCTGGCCTGGGCCGGATACAAGTTCGCCGCCTTCTCCTGGATGATCGGGGAGCATTCCTCGAACTCTCCCAACGGGCCGCCGCTCTATCACTTCAAGTCGCTGATCCCGATCGTCGGGGTCCTGATGTTCGTCCAGGGGCTCGCCGAGGTGGCGCGTTGCGTCATCTGCCTGCGCACGGGCGAATGGCCCCCTCGCCTGCATGATGTCGAGGAGACCGAGAAGCTCATCCTCGAGGAAGCCGCAACCCGCGAGGGATCGATTTGATGTTCGGACTGGGCAATCCCGAACTGGGCGTGGTCATGCTCGTCCTGTTCATCCTCTTCATCATGCTCGGCTTCCCCATCGCCTTCACGCTGATGGCACTCGGCGTCGGCTTCGGTTACTGGGCGATGGGCGACAATGTATTCGCGCTGGTCGTGCAG
>NZ_JBFTLD010000160.1:0-14825 GCF_056396265.1 Allobosea sp. 05T422_2
TTATAGTTCCCTCCGGGAGGAGCTGGATCTGCCGTCTTAGATAGAACTCAGCTATCTCACGATGGGCAGGCGAGGCAGGCCGGCCTCGCTGATCGGGCGCGACATCATCAGCAKGTTTCGCGCCAAGGGCGCGAAGGGCTGRCGGTCCGCCACGATCAGCCCGATGGTGCGCTTGGCGTCCGGCTCCACGAGCGGCAGGGCCTTGGTTCCGAGCGGTACCCCGAAGAACTCGAGCAGCTGCAGCGAGACGATGCTCGAGACGCCCTGGATCCCGGCATGAGAGCACAGGTTGAAGATCGAGTTGGTTTCGATTGCCGGCCGAGGCGAATGTCCGACGGAGCGAAAGATGCCGTCGATGATCCGTCGGTTCTGCATGTCGGAGGTCAGCAGGCAAAGCTTGAGCTCCGCGGCTTCCGCCCAGGTGATGGTGTCCTGCCGCGCGATCTCGCCATCCTCGCGCGTCAGCAGCACATAGGATTCCAGGTAGATCGGCTTCGAGATCACGCGGTCGAGAGGTTCATTGTCGAGATAGGTCAGGCCGACATCGAGCTCGAAATTGTCGATTCGGCTCTGGATCTCGGCCGAGGTCAGCGACAGCACGGTCAGGGAKACCGCCGGGTAGCGCTCCGAGAACGGCGCGGTGATATGGGCGATCATCGGCAGGGCTGTCGGAATGGCGCCGAGCCGGATACGGCCGCTCACGCCCTGCCTGAGCTCGGCGATCGATTCCTTCAGCAGGTCGGCCTCCGCCAGGATGCGGCGGGCATGGGCGAGGACGACCTCGCCCTCCTTGGTCAATCCCTGAAACCGGCGCCCCCGCTCGACGATGAGCACGCCGAGTTCCTCCTCCAGCTGGCCGATGGCGGTGGACAGGGTGGGTTGGGAGACGTGGCAGGCCTCGGCTGCGCGTCGARAATGCTTCTCGCGGGCAAGGGCGTCCAGGTAGACAAGCTGACGAATGATCATTGCAGCTAGGCTAGCGCGGCGGTCGTTCGGTTCAATCTGAAAATGTGCCGATCTGCCCGCGAAAGCGCTCAGACCTTCCGGAACTCCATGCGGTAGATCACCGCTTCGCCGGTTGCGGGATCGTGGCCGGGCGCTCCGCTGATCACGAGTCTGTCCCCGGCCAGGGTGTAGGGCCGGATCAGGTCGATCTGCCAGGTCGGGTTCCAGGCAGCGTCGACATGGTGGGTGACCTTGTCGTCCTCCAGCGTATAGGCCGCCGCATAGGCAAGCATCGAATCGAACAGACCGATCTTTTCCTCGGGCGATGGCGCAGACCCGACGGGCTTCTCCCTGTTCCGGTCAAGCACGAGCGCCATCATTCGACCGTCGGGCTGATAGGAAATGTAGCCGACCGGATCAGACCCCATGGCGTCGGTCACGACCCCGGTCGCGACAGCCTCGCGCGTCCAGGAGATCATTTTCCAGGTGCCCAGCAGAGCTTCGGCGTCGGCCATGCCAGTCTCCAACGACGCTTTCGCGAGTTGGTAGCCATCTTGCTCGGGGCATTCGATAAAGCAAATGGGGCTTAGGCGTGCTGCGCTGCGACGGGGCGCTCGATGCTTTTTCATTCCGGCGACGGAACAATGTCCACTCGCCGACGTTCCCTGTTCCGGTGTGATGCGCKGGGACGCTATGGGTAAGGCCGAACAATCTGCAATGGGCGATGAGCGTTATCGCATCCTGGTCGAGGCCGTCACGGATTATGCGATCTACATGCTCGACCCGGCAGGCACGATCGGCAGCTGGAACCGCGGGGCCGAACGCTTCAAGGGCTACACGGCGCTGGAGGTGCTTGGCACCAATTTCTCGCGTTTCTACACCGATGCCGATCGCGCGAGGGGACTGCCCGCGTTCGCGCTGGGCACGGCGGCGCGCGAGGGCCGCTTCGAAAGCGAGGGCTGGCGCGTCCGCAAGGACGGCACGACCTTCTGGGCCAGCGTCGTCATCGATGCGATCTATGGAACGGACGGCGAACTCCTCGGCTTCGCCAAGATCACGCGCGATCTGTCCGAGCGGAGAGAAGCCGAAAATGCCCTGCGTCGAAGCGAGGAGCGCTTCCGGCTCCTGGTGCAGGGCGTCACCGACTACGCCATCTATATGCTCAATCGCGACGGCATCGTCAGCAACTGGAATCAGGGTGCCGAGCGGATCAAGGGCTATGCGCCAGACGAGATCATCGGGCAGCATTTCTCCCGTTTCTATACGGCCGAGGATCGCGAGAGGGGCGAGCCCCAGCGCGCGCTCGACACGGCCATCCGCGAGGGCAAGTTCGAGAAGGAGGGTTGGCGCCTCCGGAAGGACGGAACGCCGTTCTGGGCAAGCGTGGTCATCGATGCGATTAAGGGGGACAATGGCGAGGTCATCGGCTTCGCCAAGGTCACCCGGGACATGACCGAACGGCGACGCCATGAGCAGGCGCTGGAGGAGGCGCGGCAATCGCTGCTTCAAAGCCAGAAGACCGAGGCCATCGGCCAGCTCACCGGCGGCGTTGCGCATGACTTCAATAATCTGCTGGCCGCCATCCTCGGCAGCCTGGAGCTCATCCGCAAACAGGCCTCGAGCGAGAAGGTCGCCGCTCTCGCCGATAACGCGATCGAGGGCGCGCGCCGGGGCATTTCCCTGACACAGCGCATGCTGTCCTTCGCGCGCCGCCAGGAACTTTCTCCCACGACGGTCGACCTGCCGAAGCTGGTCTCGGGCATGTCGGAGTTGCTCCAGCGCTCGCTCGGTCCGCTCGTCAGTATTGAAACGCGGTTTCCGCTGGCGCTGGATGCGGCGCGCGTCGATCCGCATCAGCTCGAACTGGCGCTGCTGAACCTGACCATGAATGCGCGGGACGCCATGCCAGGTGGCGGGACGATCATCATTGCGGCGCGCGCTGAGGATATTGCGGCGGCCGGGCGCTCGAACCTGGCGCCAGGGCGCTATCTCTGCCTGTCGGTGAGCGATGTCGGAGAGGGAATGGACGAGCAGACGTTGGCACGCGCGACCGAGCCGTTCTTCACGACCAAGGGGGTCGGCAAGGGCACCGGGCTCGGGCTCTCCATGGTCCATGGCATGGCCGAACAGTCCGGGGGGGGATTCGTCCTCAAGAGCCGGTCCGGAGAGGGGACGACGGCCGAAATCTGGCTTCCCGTCGCAGAGCGATTGCCGACGCAGGAGGTCTCGCCCGATGCCCGATCGTATCCGGCGGATGACAAGCCCCAGCGCTCATTGCGGGTGCTCGCCGTCGATGACGACGCACTCATCCTGATGAACACGGCGGCCTTGCTCGAGGATCTTGGACACAGCGTGATCGAGGCGGCCTCGGCCAGGGAGGCGCTCGAGGTGCTCGACGGCGGCGCAAAGATCGATCTCGTCATCACCGACCACGCGATGCCCCGGATGACGGGCGCCCAGCTCGCCGAAATCATCAGGGCGAAATGGCCGGACCTGCCGATCATCCTGGCAACCGGCTATGCGGAGCTGCCAACCGAGCAGGGACAGAAACTGCCCCGGCTCTCAAAGCCGTTCTGGCAGGTCGATCTCCAGCGTGCCGTCGACGCGGCAACAAGCTGAATTCGGCACGCAGATCCGACTGCGCCGCGGCCCAATACTAGCCAGCGAGTGCTGCCGTCGTGGTTGCCACATCCTGGCAATCGGAGTTCGTGGCGGCAACTTCCAGCGCGGCGATGAAAAGCGCGCCCTTGTCCGTCACATGCGTGATCAGCACCTCGACTGATCGCCCGTCATTGCAGACCAGTCTCAGGCGGTCGGCAAAGACCAACGGATCCCAGGCATCCAGATMGCCGATCAGCTCACCGGACAGGAGGCCGTCCGGCTGGGTCACCATGCGGTATTCCAGCGGAAGCTGTGCTCCGCTCTTGAGCACGATTTTTCCTGCAACTGGCATCGCTGCTCCTGTTCCGGGACGGGCGAAACTTCGGCGCGGTCCCTGAGATAATTTTCTCAAGAGTACCGCGCCTCGCCCGTCGATACGATAAAAAACCAATTGGTGCAGTGGCTTATAGCGAGGCGTGCGCACCGCCTGCTCATTTCGAGCCGATGGCGCAATGGGAACAAATGAGTAAGTGGCGCATTCTGATGAGAGTGATGCTTTTGCGTCGATTGAGTGATCCGGGCAGCGCAGGGTCGGACAATGAGCGAGACAACGATCAAGGGAACAAGCCTCAGCCGCGGCGAGCGACTTCAGGTCATGCTCGACGAGGACGAGCTGCGGGTGATCGATGACTTCCGGTTCAATAATCGCATGCCGACGCGTGCCGCGGCCGTGCGGGAGCTGCTCAGGCGAGGGCTGGAGGCCGTCGGTTACACGCTCGTGCCGGGCGCAAAATCCAGCTCCTACGGCGTGATGAATGGCGGGGACGGCGAAGGCGAGGCCCAGGCCGGATCAGAATGAGGGCGCCTCTTCGTGCCTGCGCACGGACGGCATCGTGAGGCGCAGAATCTTTTCGGACCGATGGAACCTGACGGGGGGCATCGCAGTTGAGTGTCGCCAGTCGATTGTCGGTGTCGAAATCCTTCGTCTCMCCGGCGGACTGCCGGCGTGTCTATCTCCCCGTTTTTCCTTCCACTCTGCTCAGTCTGGCGGCCCCGCGATGATCCTCTCAGTGTCAGTTCATGCCGAATGCCGCTAGGAACGCTTGCACGCTCGAGACATCACGCAGCGCAATGAGCAGGGACCTGACTGTGACCACAGACGTGGAGCGCGACCGCCGCCTGATCCAGAGCGTGCTCGCGATATCCGACGATTGCATCAAGGTTCTCGACCTCGACGGCAAGMTGACCTTCATGAGCGAAGGCGGCATACGGGTCATGGAGGTCGCCGATTTTGGGCCGATCGAGGGGTGCGCCTGGACCGATTTCTGGGAGGGCACGGATCGGGCAGAGGCGATCGCCGCTGTTGCAGCGGCCAGGGCCGGCGGCACCGGCCAATTCGAGGGCTTCGCCAGGACGATGGCGGGCACGCCCAAATGGTGGGATGTCCGCGTCACGCCTGTCCCGGGTCCCGACGGCAAGCCGGAGCGGCTGCTGGCGATTTCCCGCGACATTACGGCGCAAAAATCGGTCGAAGAGGCGCTGGTCGCGACCGAAGAGCGCTATCGCACCCTGTTCGACAGCATAGATGAGGGGTTCTGCATCATCGAGTTCTTCGATGGGCCGCATGGCGCGCTGAGCGACTACATTCATATCGAGGCCAACCCCGCCTACGCGATTCATGCCGGCATTCCCGATGTCGTCGGAAAGAAGCTCCGCGACATGGTGCAGGACGAGGCCGATGGCTGGGTCGAGCTCTATGGCGGCGTGMTGCGCACCGGCCAGCCGATCCGCTTCGAACGTGAGCTCGTCGCCACCGGCCGCTATCTCGRGCTCTCGGCCTTTCGCATCGAGCCGGCCAGCGCGAAGCAGGTCGCGGTGCTCTTCCAGGACATCACGGGCCGCAAAAAGGCCGAGGCCGCTTTGCAGGAGAGCGAAAGCCGCTTCCGGACTCTGTCGCAATCCATGCCGAACCATGTCTGGACCGCGACGCCGGACGGAATGCTMGATTGGTTCAACGAACAGGTCTATTCCTATTCTGGAACCGAGGCAGGCGCGCTCGACGACGAGCGCTGGACAGCGATCGTTCATCCCGACGATCTCGCGAGTGCCGCCGCAGCCTGGGAAAATGCCCGGCGTGACGGGATTCGCTACGAGACCGAATTCAGGCTGAGGCGCCATGACGGGGCCTTCCGCTGGCACATCGCCCGTGCCGTCCCGATCCTCGATGAGAACGGCGCGGTGGCACGCTGGATCGGCACCAATACCGATATAGACGATCAGAAGACGGCTGAGGCGGCGCTCTCGGACCTCGCCACGACCTTGGAAGATCGCGTTGAGCTCCGCACGGCCGAGCTCGCCAGGGCGCAGGATGCCCTGCGCCACAGCCAGAAGATGGAGGCGATCGGCAACCTGACCGGCGGCGTTGCGCATGATTTCAACAACCTGCTGCAGGTCATCAGCGGGAACCTGCAGCTGCTCTCGCGCGATATCACCGGCAATGAGAGGGCCGAGAAGCGGGCCGCGAACGCCATGGCAGGCGTGGCGCGCGGCTCAAAGCTCGCCGCTCAACTGCTGGCCTTCGGCCGCCGGCAGGCGCTGGAGCCCAAGGTCGTCAGCGTAGGCCGGCTGATCCGCGGCATGGACGATCTGCTTCGCCGCACATTGGGCGAAGCCGTCGAAGTGGAAACGATGATCGCCGGCGGGCTCTGGAACACATTGGTCGATCCGACCAATGTGGAGAATGCGCTCCTCAATCTCGCGATCAATTCGCGTGATGCGATGGACGGCCAGGGCCGCCTCACCATCGAGGCCGGCAACGCCTTTCTCGACGACGCCTATGCACGCGCGCATTCCGATGTCTCGGCGGGCCAGTATGTCATGGTGGCGGTGACCGATACGGGCTCGGGCATGAGCCCTGAGGTCATKGAGCGGGTCTTCGAGCCGTTCTTCTCGACCAAACCCGAAGGCAAGGGCACAGGCCTCGGCCTCTCCATGGTCTACGGCTTCGTCAAACAGTCCGGCGGCCATGTGAAGATCTACAGCGAGGCCGGCCACGGCACGACGATCCGGCTCTATCTGCCACGCTCGACCCAGGTCGAGGATATGCCGGTCGAGAGCGAAACCGGCCCGGTCAGCGGCGGCAGCGAGACCATCCTGGTCGTCGAGGACGACGAGGCCGTTCGCGACACGGTGATCGCACTGCTGGGCGAACTCGGTTACCGCGTCCTGAAGGCACATGACGCGCAAAGCGCGCTTGCGGTCATCGAGAGCGGCATACCCATCGACCTGCTCTTCACCGATGTCGTGATGCCGGGAGTATTGAAGAGCCCGGAACTGGCGCGCAAGGCCAAGGAGAGGCTGCCGGAACTCGGCGTGCTCTTCACCTCGGGCTACACGGAAAACTCCATCGTACATGGCGGGCGGCTCGATGAAGGCGTCAACCTGCTGTCGAAGCCCTACACGCGCGAGGCTCTGGCCAGGAAGATCAGGCAGGTCCTGTCGCATGGCGGCAGGAAACCGTCTGGCGACACGCCGGAGCCGGCAGTCAGCCCGGCACCGCTCGCTGCATCCGAGCCCGCGCGGAAACTCACGGTCCTCGTTTGCGAGGATGACGCCATCATTCGCATGGATACCGCCGATCTGGTCCGCGAGCTCGGCTATGTCGCGATCGAGGCCGATAGCGGGCGCGAGGCAATCGATATCGCGTCGCGGGAGGAGATCGACATCCTGCTGACCGATGTCGGCCTGCCCGACATTTCGGGCATCGAGCTCTCCCGGAGCTTGCGTGAACTCAAGCCGGCGATCGCCATTGTCTTCGCGACGGGGCGGGACCAGGTCGAGGGTCTTGATGCAGAGCCGCGCACCGAGTTGCTCAAGAAGCCCTATGGTCTGGACCTGCTCGGGCGGGTGTTGGGACGCGTCACAGGCTAGGCATTATCCTATGGTATGGGGCCGGAATGGCCGCTATGCCCATGGCTTTGGAGAAATGTCTGAGCCGCATATCCGGGCGTGGACGGCCAATCGTGACCGGTCTTTTGACATAGACGCGTCGTCACGATTGTGTTTCCGCTCATTTTTTCCGGGCGGGGTTTGATGCGTCAAGATTTCTCTGAAGATATCGCCGCGATCTCGTCCATTGCCGCGGTACCGAGCATTCTGGAAGTGGTGTGCCGGACGACGGGCATGGGCTTTGCCGCCGTCGCGCGGGTGACCGAGGACCGCTGGGTCGCCTGTGGCGTTCGCGACGAAATCGCGTTCGGCCTGCAGCCCGGCGGCGAGCTAAAGATCGAGACCACGATCTGCAATGAAATCCGCGACCATCGCGAGATGGTCGTCATCGACCATGTCGACGCGGACCCCGTCTATTGCCGGCATCATACGCCTGCGACCTATGGCCTGCAGAGCTATATCTCGATGCCGATCATCCTGCCTGATGGAATATTCTTCGGCACGCTCTGCGCGATCGACCCGCGGCCGCATGTCGTCAGCACGCCCGCCATTACCGGCATGTTCAAGCTCTTCGCTGAGCTGATCGCCTTCCACCTCGACGCCCACCAGAAACTCGCTGACAGCGCGGCCAGACTGGTCGGCGAATTGCAGAACACCGAGATCCGCGAGCAGTTCATCGCCGTGCTCGGCCATGACCTGCGCAATCCGCTTGCCTCCATCCATTCCGGCCTTCGCATGGTGCTGAAGAGCGATGACATGGCGAAGGTGCGCACGCTGGCGACGATGATGCAGAGCAGCGTTGGCCGGATGTCGCGCCTGATCGACGACGTTCTCGATTTCGCACGCGGGCGACTGGGCGGCGGGTTCATTCTCGAGCGCGGTGCCGAGACGAACCTGAAGCCTGCGCTAGAGCAGGTGATCGGCGAACTCCAGACCGCATATCCCGATCGCGAGATCGCGGCGGCGCTGCGGTTCGACGGCGTCATCGACTGCGACCCGGCGCGCATCGCCCAGATGGCGTCGAACCTCATCGCCAACGCATTGAGGCACGGCGCCGAGGACGGCCCCGTGATCGTGGACGCTCATCGGTCTCCCGACTATTTCGAGCTGTCGGTCTCGAATTCCGGAGAGCCAATCCCGCCTGAGATCATGGCCGAGCTCTTCAAACCCTTCGTGCGCGCCTCCGCCAGATCCCACCAGCAGGGCCTCGGTCTTGGCCTCTATATCTGCGCGCAGATCGCCAAGGCGCATGCAGGCACGCTGGATGTCATCTCGACATCCGAGGGCACGCGGTTCAGATTCAGGATGCCGCTCACCCTCTGAGCGACCCGGGTTTCGATCGGCGCCTATCGCCTCCGGGATGCCCGCCGGTGATGCGCGACAGAAATTGCCCCTTGCCCCGAAAAAGGAGTTCGCGCCCGCGATGGAGCGGCCGGCATGATCCGCCCCTCACTGGGGTGTGGACACATCGACGCCGGGCCATATTCGGATTGAGGCCGGTTTGCCGAAAGCGCACCATGGCGTGATCAGTCAAATGGTTTGAACGGGGCTACGGAATGGAAATCTCCTTCAGGGGCAAGAAGGTCGTCGTCGCAGGCGGCAGCCGCGGCATCGGGCGATCCATCGCGCTCTCTTTCGCGGCGGCAGGCGCCGATGTGGCGATCTGCGCTCGCAATCCCGAGGGGCTCAGCGCCGTCGAAGCCGAGTTGAAGCGGCATGGCGGGGCGGTTTTCAGCATGGCATGCGATCTCGGCGAGGGCTCTGCGGCCGCGAGCTTTGTGGCTGACGCTGCTCGCGCGCTCGGCGGCATCGACATCCTGATCAACAACGCGTCGGGCTTCGGCTCGAAGGATGACGAGAGCGGCTGGCTTGCCAGCATCAATGTCGACCTGATGGCGACCGTGCGCGCCACCCAGACGGCGATACCGTTCCTGGAGGAAGCGGGCGGCGGCGCCATCATCAACATCTCGTCGATTTCCGGCCTGACGGCGGTGCCGCGTTCGCTGCCCTACGCTGCCATCAAGGCGGCCGTGGTCAACTACACCATGGGGCAGGGGCGGGCGCTCGCACCGAAGCGCATCCGGGTCAACGCCATCGCGCCGGGCTCGATCGCGTTTCCGGGCGGCTCGTGGGAAAATCGCAAGACGACCGATCCGCAGCTCTACGAGCGCACGCTCGGCAGCATTCCCTGGGGGCGCTTCGGGGCGCCGGGAGAGGTCGCCAATGTCGCCCTGTTCCTGGCGAGCGACATGGCAAGCTGGGTGACCGGGCAAACGATCGTCGTCGATGGCGGGCAGTTGCTGACCTGACACAGCGGTGAAGACCTGGGCCTGACGAAGCTGCATGAGGCGCAGCCGGCAACCCGCATTGCCGCCGGATCATGTCTGCTTTCGGAAACAGAACAGGCTCGGCTCGGTGTCGTCACTCTTCCGGTCGCGAGGTCGGGATGAGACCAGGCCAGTAGAGCGCGTCGCTGGTCGGTCGCGCACCGAAAATGGCCTGGCCGACCCGAACGACGTCGGCGCCTTCCTCGATGGCGCACTCGAAGTCACCCGACATACCCATCGACAACTGCACAAGGCCGGGATCGATGCTGACGGCGCGGTCCCGCAGGGTCCGCAGCAGCCGGAAACAGGCGCGCACGCGCTCGGAATCCGCACTGAAGATTGCCAGCGTCATGAGGCCGCGCGGCTTCAGGCGAGGGTACTCGGACAGACATTCGACGAACGACACAAGATCGTCGGGATGCAGGCCGTACTTGCTGGCCTCGCCGGACGTGTTCACCTGAACGAAGACGTCGAGGTCGCGCCCCTCGGCCTCCAGCCGGCGGTTGAGCTCATCGGCCAGCCGGACGCTGTCGAGGGCATGGAACTCCGTGGCGAAGCGGGCGAGATACTTGACCTTGTTCGTCTGGAGGTGACCGATGATGCTCCAGCGGATCGGCAGGTCGCCAAGCACCGACCGCTTGTCCCGGGCCTCCTGAAGCTTGTTCTCCCCAAAGCTGGAGATGCCTGCAGCAAAGGCGAGCCGCAGGATATGGGCGGGAACCGTCTTGGTGACCGGCAGCAGATGCACATCGACTGGATTTCGCCCGCAGCCCTGGCACGCTGACGCGATGCGCTCCTGAACGGCTTTCAGGTTCATCGCAAATGCTTCGGCAGGGTCATGACCGAAGCGGGCGATATCCTCGGCCGAAAGGGCGCCCGTCGATGGTGCATTCATGTCGAAGCAAGCTCCAGATGAGACCGCCGGGCAAGTCTTGCGAAGACCTTGCCGAGGGCGGCAACCCGACGATCCCGCCTTGATGCAGGTCCGTTATACCCAGATGAAGTGTAGTCCTGGCACATGCGACTGTTGATCTGCGGCGGATCGCYTCGTCGGTATTTATCTTGAAAATGGCCTGCTGCACCCATCCACTTGCAGAGGATAAGGCCGGCCATTTGCGGTGAGCCGGACTGCCCCGGTCTACGCGCTCTTCACAGTCCGGAATGCGCTCGAGAGCTGCTTGACTGCGACCTCAAGCTCGGCCGGAGTGTAGGCCGCGAAGCCCATCAGAAAGCCAGCCTCGCCATTGCCAGAAGCATGAAGGGCCGACAGACCCAGAAGCTCGACGCCAACGCGCTGCGCGGCGTCGATGGCCGCACGCTCTGAAAGGTCGCCGGTCAGCGCGCACGGCATCTGGAGTCCACCGATCGGGACCCGAGGCTCGACGAAAGCCGAAAGCTCCGTCCGCACKAGGCTTGCCAGGATTTCGAGCCGCTCGGCGTAGACATTACGCATGGCGCGAACATGCGCTCCGAAATGTCCTCCCTCCATAAAACGGGCGAGTGTCAATTGCGCGATCGAGGCGGTGTGGCCGTCCAGGAGCGTGCGCGCAATCGTCATTGGCTTGACCAGCTGCGGGGGCAGCACGACATAGCCGACCCGCAAGCCTGGAAAGAGCGATTTCGTGAATGTGCCGATATAGACGGTCCGGTCATGCTGATCGAGACCCTGAACGCAGGCCATTGGTTTGCCGGCGTAGTGAAACTCGCTGTCGTAGTCGTCCTCGATGATCCAGGCCTGATGCTTCGCTGCCCATTCGATCAGGGAGAGACGCCGGTCGAGCGCAAGTGTCGCGCCCGTCGGAAACTGATGGGACGGCGTCAGGAAGACGGCCTTGGCCTTGCGCGGATCGTCACGCAGTTGCTCGACCAGAATTCCCTGATCGTCGACGCGGATAGGCGCAGATTCCAGACCGGCTGCATCGAAGGCCTTGCGTGCCCCGTAATAGGCTGGATCCTCGATAAAGATGCGGTCTCCAGGATCCAGCAGCATATTGGCGCAGAGCGCCACTGCCTGTTGTGAGCTTGTCAGGACCAGCACGCGGTCGGGATGAGCGCGGGCGCCTCTCTCCAGGTTGACATAGTCTGCAATAGCGCGTCGAAGCGGCTCCGCGCCCTGGGGATCTCCGTGAAGAAGCGCCCGCGTGCCGGTCTCCTTCAGCACCTGCCGCTCCAGGCGTTGCCAGAGCGCGAGCGGAAAGCTGCGCGTCTCGGGTACGCCCGGGGCAAACGGCCGGGGAGATAGCTGCTCGCGAACGCCGCCACCGCGGAAGATGGCCGCTCCGCGTTCGCTGAGGTTCGAAGCCGGGCTACGCCGCAGTGCGCCGCGATGAGAGAGCCTGAGGCCAGGAGTGAACTCGGTCATCTCAGCCACGAAACTGCCGCTGCCCACCCGCCGGTCGATGAAGCCCTCGGCATGGAGCTGGGCATAGGCGGCCTCGATCGTGTCGCGGGAGAGACCGAGCGATTTGGCGAGCGCCCGCGAGGCCGGCAGCGGCTTGCCGGGACCCAGCGCACCATCGAGGATCATCTGCCGCAAAGCCCGTTGAATACGCGCGTGAAGCGGCAGTTCCGCATGGGCGGGATGGGCAAGCCATGCCTTCACCGATTCCAACTGAGAATGCTTGAACAATTGGTCTGACTTGCTCGAAGAAAGTGGAGGGGATGAACAGACCATTGATCCGCTAGGAGTCAAGCCGCCTCGCTGGCCCGGGCCAGGCGGGTTTTCAGGATAACGACCACGATCATGCCGCCTGTCTCGTCACCACCATCGCTCACTCCAAGTGATCTCGCGCCTCCGATCGTCGCGGGACTGATCTCTGTCATCGTCAACTATGGGGGAACCTTCATTCTGGTCTTTCAGGCCGCAAAGGTTGCGGGGCTCAGCCCGGAGCTGACGGCATCCTGGGTCTGGTCTGTTTCAATCGGCGTGGGGCTGACGGGGATCTATCTGAGCTGGCACTTTCGCGAGCCGATCATCACGGCCTGGTCGACGCCGGCGGCGGCGTTCCTCGTCACGGCACTCGCCACGACCCCTTATGCCGAGGCGGTCGGTGCTTACCTGATCTCGGCGGCCGCATTCGTCGCCCTCGGGCTGTCGGGCTATTTCGAGAAGGTCGTCAGGCTGATCCCGCCGGGCATCGCATCAGGCTTGCTCGCCGGTATCCTGCTGCAGTTCGGCATCGGCGCGTTTGGCGGTGCGAGCGTCGATCCTCTGCTGGTTGGGCTTCTGATCATCGCCTATCTCGTGCTGAAGCGCTTCATCCCTCGCTATGCTATCGTTGGCATTCTGGTGCTCGGCCTCGCCTTCTTGACTGTGCAGGGACGTGTCGATCTCGCGGGGCTTCAGTTCAAGCTTGCGGCTCCGGTGTTCACTGCGCCGGACATTTCGCTCAATGCGCTCTTGAGCGTCGCGTTGCCGCTGTTCCTGATCACGTTGACCGGGCAGTACATGCCGGGGATGCTCGTCCTGCGCAATGACGGCTTCAGGACCAGCGCCAATCCGATCGTGACCGTGACAGGTCTCGGTTCGCTGATCATGGCGCCGTTCGGTTCCMACGCCTTCAACATCGCAGCGATCACCGCGGCGATCTGCACGGGCAAGGAAGCGCATGAGGATCCGTCCAAACGGTGGATCGCAGGAATCGCCGCAGGCGTTTTCTATGTGCTTGTCGGCGTCTTCGGCGTGGCTCTGGCKGCGGTCTTCATGGCATTCCCAGCGACCTTCATCACGACGCTCGCAGGGCTGGCGCTAATGGGCACGATTGGCGGCAGTCTCGCCAGCGCTATGGCCGACCAGAGGTCGCGTGAGGCGGCGTTGATCACGTTCCTTGCCTCATCGGCCAAGATCAGCCTGCTCGGCATCGGCGGGGCGTTCTGGGGGCTGGTGATCGGGCTCGTCGCCTATGTGATCCTGCATGGCCGTTTGCCGCGCCGTGAGTCTGTCGAGGGCGCTCGTCCGTCGGCAGTCGGCAGAGGCGGGGCAGAGTGAGGGCATGCGGACTTCGCCTTCGTCAATGTCGGCCGACCCGAAACGTGATCCTTCTCGTGCAATCCCACGCCTCAGCTTTCGAGCAGAAACCGAACCATCTCACGCGAATTATCGGGGCCGCCGCGTCAGCTGCCCAGACGATCGCCACACCACCAAGCATGTMCACTACCATGGACAATCCGGTGTTCGGCAATCGTCTGACTTTTGCCGCTTCCGAACAKGCACCGCGTGACGGGCTTGCCGTTTACGACCGCATCGGTCGGCTTCTGACGAGCGATGCCTTACGCCAATATGCGCACCTTCGGCTCACGAGCCCATTGCCGGGTCCGGGGGGCTCCAGKAGGATTTCGGCCTTGTCGCCGAGCCTGACCATCGACTGTCCTGAGGTCCAGTCAGACACGCCAGCCACGTTCGTCGCTGCGGCGGGCGGAGACGGGAAGAGGCCCGGCAAGATCGGGCTGGAGGCGACACTCGAAACAACGGCGCTCCCCACAGATTTGCCGACGCGGAGATCAGATTTCCGCGTAGCGTCGCTGTGGTCACTCCGTGAATTCCGCGGTGCGTGTGCTCCCGGGCCCGGTCGCAAGGGCTGCGAAACGCTCCTCCGTGAACAGTTCCTCGATCGTCTGGAGCGTCTTGGTGTAGTGCGCGACGAGCAGGGCACAGGCCTCTTGCGGGGTGCCGTTGAGCACCGCCTTCATCAGCGCCTCGTGCTCGCTCTGCCCATTGCGCGGCATCCTGCCAAAGGCGTGCGAGATCGAGATATAGCGCGAGGCATGGTCGGCCAGGATCTCGCAGAACTCGAGCAGCCAGGGCGACCCGCAATTCGCCAGCAGCGCCCGGTGGAAATTGCGATGGGCGTCCTCCCAAGCGGCGCGCTCCGCAGGGAGATCCGAGCGATAGCGCGAGAGCCGGTGGAGGGCGAGCACGATGCCTTCCTCCCAGCGCTCGTCACGATGGCTGATCGCTTCCTCGAGCGCCCTGGTTTCGAGCCAGCAGCGCGTGCGGACGAGGAC